>NZ_JAQIBC010000003.1:269564-323270 GCF_030347995.1 Sulfurovum xiamenensis | reverse complement strand
AAGTTATATATTTTATAAGGTTTTCAACTAAAAGCAGAATTTACGGTTGAAGCTCTGGGGCGAATAGGAAACACCGCTTAGTTGGTGTCCAAACAAGCGATTATGAATTAGCTATTTTAATATTCTTTCTCTAGTTCCAAAACTTTATTCCATAACTCTTCGGAATTGCTTTGAATAGCTTCTTTATAGGCATTATATAGTTTCTCTTTCTTAGGTTTTATCTTGTTCTCCATTTCAAATGCTCGTTTATCATTAGGCCTATACATAGTGAGATATTTCTGGAAATTTTTTCTTGCTTCACTTAAAGAATAATCGTGGTTTGGACCGCCTCGAATAATGTCCGCATCATCTGAATCCTGACCGTCATCCTCCCAAAAGCATATATTGCAGAGCTCAAAAGCAGCACGATCATCCAGTGTCGGCATATAACAACAAGGGCATAGATATCGACCTCTATACGTTGCCCAATTCTTTTCTTTATCAATTTGGTGGCAGTACCAATTAAACCATTCAATACTCATTTTCTTCCTCATCCATTGGAAAGAATGTATATCCTTTGCCACCTAATCTTACCCACCATTTTGCCTCAGCTATTTCTTCTAAGTAGATCTTAGGAGTAAGGGTGCTGTCTTTAACAACCATCTGAATAAGATAATCATCATTTTTAATTAATTCTACTGCTGCCAATTCTGCTTCTTCTGAGTTAGAAGCTTTTACGGTTCTAGTTGTCATGAAACCGACATTTTGAATCTTCCCATCATAATTGATTTCAAAGTTCTCGCCTCTAAGCAATACAATAAATTTCACTATAGCTCCCTTGATTTATAACTATTTATTAAAGAAACAAAATGTTCTCTATCCCCTTTATTGAAGTATTAGTAGTATACAAAAAATGTCCTGTTGTTTTTTAGGGAAACATTAGTGCTGATGTGAGCTGAGCAACTTCTTGTGTAATAAGCTATNATACAATAAATTTCACTATAGCTCCCTTGATTTATAACTATTTATTAAAGAAACAAAATGTTCTCTATCCCCTTTATTGAAGTATTAGTAGTATACAAAAAATGTCCTGTTGTTTTTTAGGGAAACATTAGTGCTGATGTGAGCTGAGCAACTTCTTGTGTAATAAGCTATAAAATGAAAACCTTATAATCTAACATATTTTATAAGGTTATTCGCTATAACGACGTTTACGAGCCATGAATTTATACCCTTCGATAGAAAACCTTATAAAAAGTGCTATATAGAAGATTTTATAATGAAAGCATCTTATTTCGAAAAGTGCTGATAGTCTTTCACACCTGACCAGTCACCACCCCACTGCCAACCATATTTTTTAAATATTTGAACGGCTTTATCATCTTTCAGCAATACTGCTTTATCAGCATAAGTAGAGTTTTGATGTACTCTTTTTCTATAGGGTACCGATGCTTTATGGGAGATATATCCTTTTCTGGAAATATAGGGATTTTCTATCGGATTGATATCTATGGCCTTTCCGTAAGAGTGTTTGGACCATTTTTTACTGCCTGTAGCTTTACGGCAGTTAAATGCAGATGTATTGTCCGACTCTATGGATTGCCAGTCACTGCCTTTATAGTCACTCACCAGTCTCATTTTTTTGATAGGATACCCTATCTTATACAGTGTTTCGAAGACCTTTGTCACCTCAGCAGAAACCTCTTTATGTACAACTATTTCACCCATCTGCTCTTCACCGTTGAAATTGATATATTTGATACGTAAATAATGCAGATCTTTTAATCCTACAGGACAGCCTTTTCTCCAGGAGTTTCCTTGAACCATTCTTTGTTTGATCCGAGGTGTGATCTCCGTAATATGAGATTCAAATCCGGCGAAAGTCACTACTGTTACTGTGATGAATATATAAACTATTTTTACCATACCTTTATTATAACGCATTGTATGATTTACCTTCCGTTTGTATCTATATGGTATATTTATAATAAAAATAACTATTTTAAGGATAGCACACAATGGAACAATTGAAAACCTATGCTCTAATGACGGGACTTACCCTGTTATTTATCTGGTTTGGGGGTATGATAGCAGGAAAAACGGGAATGATCATCGCTTTTCTTGCCGCAGCAGGTATGAACTTTTATGCCTACTATTACAGTGATACACAGGTATTGAAACATTACCATGCCATACCTGTAGACCACAACTCTGCCACAGGGCTCTATACCATCGTAGAAAGACTCACACATCGTGCCAATCTGCCGATGCCTGCACTCTACATCATTCCTGAAGCACAGCCCAATGCATTTGCCACAGGTAGGGATTATGAACATGCTGCCGTAGCAGTTACTGAGGGTCTTTTAGACCTGATGACAGAAGAAGAAGTGGAAGCTGTTATTGCCCATGAACTGAGCCACATCAAACACTACGATATGCTCATAGGAACCGTAACAGCGACCATCGCAGGAGCTATAGCGATGTTGGCACAGTTTGGTATGTTCTTTGGCGGAGACCGTGATAGACCGACAAACCCGCTTGTCATGATAGCATTGATGATCATCATGCCGCTTGCTGCCACAGTGATACAGATGACTGTAAGCCGTAACCGTGAATTTATGGCGGATGAAGGTGCCGCAAGAATGACAGGCCATCCTGAATGGCTGCAGAGTGCCTTGGCTAAACTGGATAACTATGCCCGAGGCATGATGATGCACGATGCGGACCCGCAAACCGCACATATGTTCATCATCAATCCATTTACGGGTAAAGATATGTCACTCAAACAACTCTTTAGTACACATCCAAGTACAGAACAAAGAATAGAGAGACTTGAAGCGTTAAAGTAATATAATAACTCTTCATGAAAGTGACACTACCGTTTACTTTACAGACCATTGAAGAGAGTTTTTGACCATGTCCCCATTTGCCATACAACTTATCAACGGGTGTCTCATTTCAGACATCGAACAAGAAGACCAGAACAGTTTTCAGGCACTACAGCAATTGGGTGCCATTGAAGAAGTAGACGGGCTTTGGAAACTTAAATCCATCTATCGTGTCGGTAGACTCTACATAGGTAAAGATGGCAAAGGGTATGTGGAAGCAGAGTTCAAAGAGCAAAGAGACCTGCTGATTGAACCCGATGATCTTCGGGGCGCAAAGCATGGAGATGTGGTCGTTGCCAAACGGGTCATCGCCAGACGTGGACGTGCCAGTGGCAAAGTACAGCTTGTCATAGAAAAAGCCCATCTCTTTACGATCGCTTATACACACAGGGATGAATCAAATAATTTTCTTATTCTAGACATCCGTACAGGATTACCAACCCATGCTGTCATGGAAGGTATGGACCTTAAGGCATTCAAACTAGGTATGGTACTCAAAGTAGATATTGATACAGATAAAGTACTTGAAGTGATGGGAACCCTCGATGACCCTATGGTCGATGAGAAGATCTCACTGGCCCTTTATGAGCGTGAAGATGAATTCCCGCCAGCGTGTGTCACTGATGCACTGGAGGTTGAAGTAGAAGTCACCAAAGCAGAACATTCTGACCGTGTGGATCTTACACATCTTGATTTCTGTACGATCGACCCCGTGACCGCAAAAGATTTTGATGATGCTATCTATTTTGATATGGAAGAGTATACCCTTTATGTAGCGATCGCTGATGTCAGTCACTATGTGCCTTTCTTTACCCATATAGACAAAGAGGCCAAAAAAAGAGGTTTCACCACCTACCTGCCGCACAAATCTTTTCCTATGCTCCCCCGTGAGCTCAGTGAGAACATCTGTTCACTCAAACCTAAAGTAGACAGGCTTGCCTTCGTATCGAAGATAGCTTTGGACAGGACTACCCTAAAACCGATCAAAGAAGAGTTCTTTGAAGCGATCATCCACTCAAAGCACCGTTTTAACTATGACAATATCGATGCTATATTGGAAAATGGAACAGAAGGAGTTACCGATACCGTAGCCCAGATCCTCACATGGCTGCTTCCTTTACAGAAAATCACCGTCAAATTGCGTAATGAAAGGCTCAAGCACGGCTTTGATTTTAGGTCTGAAGAGACCAAGCTCACGATCGATGCTTCACATTTGCTGGTCAGTACAGAGATAGAAACAGGTACACCGTCACATTCGCTCATAGAAGAATGTATGCTTTTAGCCAACCAGGCTGCAGCGAAACGTTTTACAGGTGAAGGTGACAGTATCTTCCGTATCCATGAACCACCGCAGCTTGCCAAGATGGAAGCGTTACTGACTGAACTTGCGGCCATTGGTCTTTATGTGGAAGAGTATGAAGATGCACCTTCTCTTATACGTGCCATACAAAAAGAAGCAGCAAAAATGAATCTTTCCTCCGAAGTGGATGCTATGGTCATTAAAGCGTTACGGCGTGCAAGCTACTCGGCACAAAATGTGGGGCACTTTGGACTGGGATTCAGTCACTACAGCCACTTTACCTCACCCATACGTAGATATGCCGACCTGATACTGCATCGTCTTATCAAGACACAACTGCGTGATCAACCCGAAGAGGCAAGTTATCTGCTAAGAAATATCGAACCGCTCTGTGCAAGGGTCAGTGAACTTGAGAGAGATGCAACCAAAGCAGAATGGGACTTTAGAGACCGTAAATTCGCACGTTGGGCAGCCACACACTTGGGTGAGACTTTCGAAGCGGAGATCGTCGAAGTTGAAGAGAGTGCCAAAGCCGTACTCTTAGGCGAGATCAAAGGTGTTACGGTGCATCTTAAAGGGGACAATGTGATGCTTTTTGACAGAGTCAGGGTCAGGATCAATGAAGTCAATATCCCTCAAGCCATCATCATGGTTGAATTCGTTGAAAAATTGAGTAAAGATGCCATGGAGTTAGCCTAATGTACCAAAGAGAATTTGACCAGAAACTCAAACAGGCTTTTCCTAAATCTGTATTGTTTTATGGTGAAAATGACTACCTTGTGGACCATTACATCGATACCTATATCAAAAAAACCGATGCAAAAGAGAGTATGCTCACTCTCTACCACGACGAATGGGATTTTGAACAGGCTAAGAATTTTCTTTCCCAAACCTCTCTGTTTGGTGGTACAAATCTTGTAGTGGTCAAACACGATAAGAAAATACCCAAAAAAGAGCTCGATATACTCATAGAACTTGCCAACAAAAGTGAAGACAACTACTTTCTTTACGGTTATGCAGGTGCTCCCAAAGATGCAAAGAGTATGCAAGCGGCTTTCAGTGAGAAAAAAGGCGGAGTATGGGTACGGTTTTTCGAACCGAACATACGTGACGGTATAGCGATGCTACAACAAAAAGCACAGCAGATACAGCTTGACATCGATCACTATGCCCTCCAGCATCTGATGCTCATACTCAATAACAACCTGGCACTCTGTGCCAACGAACTGGATAAACTTGCCATACTGGGTATGAAAGTGACCAGTAAAGATATCGATAGACTTGTCTACTCGACCGCACCTCTGGCAACAGAACAACTGCTCATAGACCTTTTTAACAAAAAGCCTATCACGGCAACCATTACCAAACTGCTTGAACTGGGAGAAGATGAAGCGTCACTGCTTCGCTCCACACAATATTTTGTCAATCAGATCTTCCTCTTTCATGCCTATATCAAACTCCATGGACATGTCGATTCAGCGGCTATACTTGGATACAAACTGCCTAAACAGATAGAAGAACAAAAAGCACAGTTGGCTTTACGTGTAAAATCCGCGGCATTGCTGAAAATATTTGAACATTTACTGGAGAGTGAGATACTCATCAAAAAGGCGCCGGGTACGCAAAAAGAGGTATTGGTCTACAGTATGCTGATCAAGCTGCAGGGCTATCTGTAAAACATAATTTTTATTTTATTTTTGGAAAATTTAATAGGTTAAGGTTTTTAATAAGTTGTATTTAGATTTGAGGGTTTGAGTAAAGGAGGCTACACTGGTAGCTGATTACACTCATCCCTCAAAGATGAGTGCAAATCATTAAAAAGATGACCTATTAAGAGAAGAGTTCTCTCATTACTCCACCAAACCACTCTCTAGTCGCTTTTGCCGTACCTTTGGATCTGAACTTACCGCCACCGTCTTTTGGCTTAGGCACATTGCCTTTACCTACCAGCTTACCGCTTGGATCTGCTGTAAAGGTATGTGTCACCATGATCGCCTCTTCTGGTTTTCCACTTACCATAGAATAACATACATTTGCCGCTTTAGCCGGAAGACCTGCTTTAGGATCATTTGCTTTGGCGTTCAATTGATCAGTGATCTGTCCTGCTGCTCTGTGTGCTGCCCATATAGCTGTCTGTCCACTTGGTGGTATGGCATGTGTCACCGCATCCCCGATCACATAAATATTTGAATCTGTCTTGGATCTGAAGCTATACCCGTCCATCATTGCATACCCTGCACCATCGACTTCAATACCGGCCATAGCCACAACAGGCGAACACTTGTTGATAGGTATAAGGTTACACACTTCATACTTCTCTGTCTTCAATACACCTTCATCATCCGCTTCATCTTCAAACACTTTATAGGTAACGACTTTTTTCTCCGTATCGATATCCACGACCTCGGTCAAACCGTGATACTCAATGATATCCGGGAAGATATCTTTCCAAGACTCTTGAAACGCTGCCCCTTTAGCAAATTTACCGTTTCTTGTATCCAGTGCGATCACTTTCCCTTCGATACCTTCCTTCTTGAGATAATTCGCTACCATAGCTATTCTCTCATACGGTGCAGGAGGACATCTATACTTTCCTGTTGCTGGTGGTATGATGATCACGTTACCGTCATCCATATTCTCAAGTTGCCGTTTCAGCGCAATGTGTTCATTTCCTGGCATCAATGCAGCGGGACAAGCTTGTGAAACTTCTGCGATCTTTTCGGAAGACCAAGTAGGGAATTGTTTTTCATAATCATAAGCGATACCAGGAGAAAGGACAAGAATATCATAAGCGATATCTCCCGCAGTGGTTGTCACCGTCTTAGCTTTTCTATCGATAGACGTCACTGTCGCATGTACAAAATCATAACCATACTTTCCAGCCGGCTGGAAATAGTCACCTACAAACGTGTCTAAACTGACACCATCAAGACCGCCAAGCAGTGTGTTGGAAAAAGGACAAGCCATGAAGATATTGTTTTTCTCGATCACGGTTACTTCAATGTTTTTATCTTTTTTTCTAAGTGCTTTAGCTATGGTCAACCCACCAAAACCACCACCTACAATTACAACTGATTTGCCACTTGTCTTCTTTGCGGTTGATTTTTTCTCGCTAGCTGTCGCAATACTCGGCATTGCTGCAGCTGCTGCAGCAACACCGACAAGTTTAAATGTGTCTCTCCTATTCATTGCCATAATGTCTCCTCCTAAAATGGTATATTGTTGATCACTTTACATCATATAAAGTAACTCTATTATGACAAAAGTTTTCTTTGAATCAACTATTCTGAAGAGTGTAATGAATAATTTTGAAGATATAACAAAAAGCTACATGCAGATGTGGATCCCACACCTAATAAGATGTTGATGTGCTACATCATCATCTTATAGCTTACTTTTATAGTCGAATGATATCAGCAGAAAAATTTTTAAGTGTCTGTACTTTTGTCTCTTCTTTCGTAAGTTTTTTAGCTTTTCTTCTGTTCCCATAGAACTTTTTAAACTCATCTTTAAAGGCATCAAAGTAATCCTGGAACTTCACCGGACCCAATACGGCAACTGCCCAGATGTTATCTTCTGCATCCACTTCTAAAATAATAGAAGCCAAACCTTGAGTAGCCGGTCCGCCTACTACTTTCCCGCCTTGTTTAGGTTCAAATCTTGACAGATGGGACATACATACAAATGCGCCACCACTGTAAGCTTTTGTTGTACCTTTTTCATCTATATAATGGAACATACTCATCTCAGGCTGAGGGTGTGTGAGCTGATGTGGACAGATAGCAGAATAGGCAACGATCGTACCCTTTGCACCTACGCCTCCCCTATAGATATATTTTGTACCATCTTCAGCTGTAAGTTCAATATCCTTTTCTGCCGGTGAAGTAAGATTGACCATGATAGCCGGTGTACCTACATACGGGTAATTGAATACATAATTTTCCTCAACAGCTAACGCAGAAGCTTTGATAGGATTTCCTTCAGCGTCTTTCAGTTGTACCTTCTCAAAAGGTTGAAACAAACTTCCATCTTCGGCATAAAGTCTTTGAGTGATCAATGATGGAGCAATAGCTACTGCCATGGCTGATGTAGCGGATAACCGTAAAAAATTTCTTCTTTCCATACTGTAATACCTTCTGTAATAAATTAACTTTATTAAATCATACAAAAATATTTATTAATTTTAAGTTTAGGACCGAAAAAAGATGTAGATCCCTCTCTAATGTGCAACTAAGAAATAATATAGTAAACTATCGCTTCCAAAATTCTTGCTCATTTTTGGACAGCTAATGACAGCTGTATACATGGGCTATTAAACCAAAAGGAAACAATATGACTTGTTATGAAACACTGTTTGTAGTTAAACCTACACTTACAGAAGAAGAGATTGCAGCACAAATTGCGAAAGTAAAAGATGTTCTTGCTAAAGAAGGTGCCGAGCTAGTTGGTACGAATGACATGGGTATGAGAAAACTTGCATACCAAGTAGAAAAACATAACAGAGGTTACTATACTGTTCTTTTCTATAAAGCAGAAGGTGCAACGATCCAAGAACTTGAGAGAAATCTTAAGATCAACGAAGATATCATTAAGTTTTTAACTGTGAAATATACTAAAAACAAAGAGATCGCACAGTTTGAGAAACTTGTAGCAGAAGCAAACAAAGGTACGACAGAGACAAAAGCACCTGAAGCAGAAGCGACAGAAGCATAATCAACCATAGATTAGGAGCCACCTTATGTACAACAAGATCATTTTAGCCGGAAACCTCACTAGAGATATTGAGATTAAATATACACAAAGTGGAAGTGCCATCGGTAATACTGCCATTGCAACTTCACGTAAATTCAAATCTGCAACTGGTGAACAAAAAGAAGAAGTTCTCTTTATCGATCTTACTTTTTTTGGAAGAACGGCTGAAATTGCAAATCAGTACTTACGTAAAGGTAGCAAAGTTTTAGTAGACGGAAGATTGAAGCTAGATCAGTGGACAGCACAAGACGGAAGCAAAAGAAGTAGACACTCAGTTACAGTAGAAAACCTTCAAATGCTAGGAGGAAAAGACGAAGCAGCACCTATGGGTGATAACGGATATAGCCAAGGTGGACCATCAGGGTATGATGCTCCATCGCATGACAGCTATAGCCAACCTGCACCGTCTGCTCCAAAAGCTGCACCGCAACCTACGTCAAACATTCCAGAAATTGACATCAATGAAGATGAAATACCGTTTTAATCGATACTAAAATACAAGTGTAAATAACTATAAACTAACTTCCCAATATATAGGACTTAAACCACTATTTACACTTTTTATCAACTTATTTCCATTTGTGCTATAATGTATAACAAAAAAACTGGAAATAAGTATGATGCCTTACACTATAAAAAAAGTCATGTTTAGTACTGGGGAAAGACTCCCAATGCTGATAGACAATGAAACTGGGTTTCCTGATTACTGGAGTACTCTTTTTTCTATTACTCAACATAGATCCAAAGGTGATGCTGCCAATACCATTGAACAGGTACTGAGACATTTAATTATCCTGAAACTGTTTTTAAAGAACTACAAGATCAATGGTATAGATCTTGAGAATAGAATTGATCAAGGAAAAATACTTCACTTACATGAAATAGAATACCTTTGTGACCTCTGTAAACTTTATTTGGAGGATATCAGAGAAGAGGTAAAAACTGAAAATCAAAAACAATCTCTTACACTGAAGTCTTTAGAAGCATTTCGATCTAAAGATTCTACTAATTGTTTTAAAACAGTGGGAAGTGATACCGTTGCTCAAAGGATTAGACAGATCAGAGATTTTCTAGTTTGGATCGCTAATGTACATATGGCGCGACTAGCTGAATCAGATCCAATCCTAAACATACTGAGAGAATCTCAAAGTCAAGTCAAGACCACTATGACATCACGTATTCCAAGCTCCTCTTCAGGTTCATCCAGTGAAGCTCCAATGGGGTTATCTGATGAATCAACTGATGTGCTGCTGTCTATTATTAATCGTAACTCACCCGACAATCCCTGGAAAAGCGAATTTACAAAAGTTAGAAATGAGCTGATCATCTTATGGCTTTATACATTTGGACTCCGTAAAGGAGAACTGCTAAGTATTAAAATATCTGATATTGATTTCAGAGCTGAAACTGTTCAATTGGTACGACGACCTGATGACCCTCAAGATCCCAGAGTGACACAACCATTGGTGAAAACACTTGGACGTAAACTTGCAATACCAAAAAAAATTATTTCTTTAACAGAAAATTATATTATTGAACACAGAAAATTGCTGCCAAAGTCTAAAAAACATGAATACTTATTTGTTGCAGATAAATCTGGCTCACCACTCAGTCTAGTTGCCGTGAATAAACTTTTTAATAAGATCAAACAGTTTTCACCTGAGATACTTAAAAATTTAACACCACATATTCTTCGACACTCATGGAACGATAGATTTTCTGCTAAAATGGATGAGAAAAACATATCTGAAGAAAAAGAAAAGAAAATACGATCACAATTGATGGGATGGTCTGAAAGTTCAAACAGTGCAGCAACCTATACAAAACGTCATACGCAGACAAAAGCCAATGAAGTTATTTTGGAAATGGGCAATGAACAACTAAACAGATCTTATAAAGATACTGGAGACAAAAAATGAAGGCCACACCAAAAACCAAAACTAGTAAACACTATATACCTATATCAAAAACAAAAAATGGTCAAATATTTAACCCTAATGATGAAATATGGATTTTCAATGACATATCAAAAAAGCATATAATTAATTTTTCAGTGCTTCAAATATCTCAGAACATTAAATATGGATTAAAACGAATATTTGTATGGTACTTACAAAATCGTGCAGTTCAACACCCAGTTAATATGTATAATAGATTAAAAGAACTAATTCAATTTTTATTTGAACACTATAACTATGATATTTCTATAATAACTTCTACACATCTAATTAACTATAGAGGTACCCTAGATGCTCAACATGAATGGTATTTAGGCTCATTGTCCGGTTTTTTAAAAAAGTGGTACGAGATGGGATATCCAGGGGTATCTAAAGACGCCTATAGCTATCTCAATGAAACCAAATTTAAAAGTAATGAAAAAGGAAGAGCTGTCTTAACAATGGACCCTTATGATGGACCCTTTACGGATCTGGAGCTTGAAAATATTCAGAGTGCTATTAACAACAGTTATGCAAATGGAAATATTTCTCAAGAAGATTATCTACTCATCTGGCTATTAATGGTCTATGGCTCCAGGCCTATACAGTTTGCGCAAATGAAAGTCTGCGATCTGTTATCAGGAATGGTTAAAGATAATTCCAAAGAATACATCATCCGTATTCCTAGAGTAAAAAACAGAAAAAAGCCAAGATCAGAGTTCAAAGAACGCCTATTGCCTCCTGCTCTAGTAAAAGTACTATTCGACTATCGTGATAATATCAAAAAAACTTTTGCTGGGGTTCTTGATAATATTGAGCAATCTCCTCTTTTTCCATCAGAAGATCAGCAAAGGACTGGAGAGTTTGCATATCATAAAAGTTCTGACACGATAACTGACCAAGTTCAAAAAGTCATCGATAGTTTAAACGTAACCTCAGAAAGAACTGGGGAAAAGATCCATATCACTCCAACACGTTTTAGAAGAACAATTGGAACAAGAGCCGCAGCTGAAGGGCATGGTGAACTTATTATTGCTGAAATCCTCGATCATACGGACACTCAAAATGCTGGTGTATACACCCAAACTACTCCTGAGATTATAAAACGCATAGACAAAGCAGTTGCGCTACAAATTGCTCCAATAGCACAAGCATTTGCAGGTGTTATATTTACGGATAAATCTCAAGCTAAACGTGCAGATGATCCTTCTAGCGATATCATTGATCCAAGTATTGAAAGTGAATCTAATTCTCTGGGAAAATGTGGAAGCTATGGATTCTGCGGATTACTAGCTCCGTTGGCTTGCTACACCTGTGGCAGCTTCCAGGCATGGTCAGATGCTCCTCATGAAGAACTTTTGATAACCCTTCTGAAAAAGCGGGAAGAATTACTCGAGATAACTGACCATAGAATTGCAAGTGTAAATGATAACATTATCTTTGCAGTTGCCCAAGTGGTAGTGGAATGTCAGAACATCAATGCACGAAATATTTTGGAGGTAACCCAGTGAGTACCGTATTACAGTTTGAACCTATTGAAACACTTAGTTCACAAGAAAATCTGAACAGGTTCATCACAATGTGCAAAAATGATCTTACTGTATTTGGATCTGATCTTCCATTTAAAAATAATATATGGGATATTTCTTCTTTTATGGAACAAAAGGGTAAGACGAAACGTATTGCAGCTATTTTTTCAACATATGAATACGCTTCCAAAAATACTGGTGGAAAGATAAATGAAGAAAAAATGGTCGCTATGAAAGAGCCCTTCCTGAGTTTTACAAAAGCTTATTTTAGATATAGGTTTGGACATAATTCTTTCAAGTCTCCAGGACACCTATTAGAACCTTTGCGTGTAGTGGATCAAGCACTCATCAATATTAAAAATAGCTCTAATCCTAATGATATTGACAACTTTGTATTGGACGAGGCAGCAAGAATTACAAAGAAACACTATTCTAAAGCAAGAGCATATCGTATTGGAGCTGTTCTAGCAGATATTGGTTTATTTCTCACCAATAAACGTTTGATAAAAGTACCTATAGACTGGAGAAACCCGATGAAACGTCCTCCAGATAGTTCACGTGTCGGGAAAGAGGCTGATGAACTTCGAAATAAGAAAATGCCGTCCAAGGCAGGATTGGAAGCATTGCCAAAAATTTTCAATCAGGCCAGTACACCCTATGAACAACTTTCGATCTCATTGATTGCCCTACTGATCTGTGCACCAAACCGTGTCAACGAACTATTCTTATTGCCATATGATTGTGAAGTTACACAAAAAGATAGTGACGGTATTGAACAATATGGTCTGAGATGGTTCCCCGCTAAAGGTGCAGCACCAATGATCAAATGGATAATCCCCTCGATGGTCGATGTTGCAAAGGAAGCGATCTCAAGAATAAAAACCGTAACTATGCATGCCAGAGAGGTAACACAATGGTATGAGAACAATCCAAATAGAGTATATCTTTCCGAGGATATTGAGAACCTACGCGGTAAAGTACTCAACACTAAAGAGGTCGCTTATATCCTCTTTGGTAAATCTCAAACAGACAATGATCTAGAGCGTTTCAGAAGGTTGGCATCTGCCTGGGTCAATAAAAACTCTGTTCATTTTGAAAAAGATGGTAACAAACTTGTCATTAAATTTTCTGACCTTGAAAAAAGGATACTTGAGCTCTTGCCTGATAGATTTCCCTATCTCAACGAAGAAGTAGGCATAAAATTTTCTGAGGCACTTGTTTATCAAAGGATTAATGAATACCATAGTGATAAAGGCACATTAATCCCTACTGTAAAAGCAATTAGCGACCAACTAGTTTCAGATGCCCTAAAAACAAGAGGAAATGTACTTTCTCTCTTTGAAAAGTTTGGCTATACGGAAAATGATGGCAGTCCAATTCAAATGACATCCCATCAGTTTAGACACTGGCTCAATACACTGGCTCAAAAAGGAGGCTTAAGTCAGCTTGACATTGCCAAATGGTCAGGACGCCTTGATATCAGACAAAACCAAGCATACGACCACATCAGTGCCGATGAAATGCTTGAAATGGCACGTGAAGCCATAGGAAATGAAGAATTGATGAGTGGACCTTTATCCAATATAGACGATATCAAAAAGAAAGTGGTTATATCACGTGATGAATTTGCAAGACTGAAAGTCCCAACCGCTCATGTTGGAGAGTATGGTGTTTGTATCCATGACTTTACCATGACCCCCTGTCAACTTCATAGACACTGTATGGGATGTTCCGAACACTTCTGCGTAAAAGGGGACCTAATAAGAACTGATAGGATAAAACTACTAAAAGAAGAAACTGAAGTACTTTTGGAACGTGCGAAAGCAGCACAAGAAGATGGTCATTTTGGAGCTAACAGATGGGTTGAATCCCACTCAATCGACCTCGAAGTCCTGACAAATACATGTGAAATTCTGGACAATGATAGCATTCCTGACGGATCTATCATTCAATTATCCAATATTTTATCGGTTTCACCAATAGAGCAAGCATCCAATAGAAGAAAAGAAAATTTAAAGCTTGATCAAAAACAAACAGAACTGGAACCTGATGACTACAGCGATATAAAAAAACTAATAGACGAACTAGGGGATTTTTAATGGCACAAAAAAGAACACGAGAACGCTCAAAAAATTTAACAGATGCTGACATCGAGAAAATAGTCGACATTACCGATGGATGGTCCGGTAAATTAACTTGGGATGATCTTATATCTGAAGTTGAATTGCGACTGAAAGAACGCTACACACGTCAAACACTTGCAAAACATACTCGAATTAAATCTGCTTATGATTCTGCTCAAAAAAGATATCAAGATACAGGTGACGAGAAGAAAAAAAATACAATAGAATATGATGTATTACTACAAAGACTTGAAAGGCTTGAAGCACAAAATACAAGACTGATACAAGAGAATAATGCCCTGCTTGCACAATTTGCCCGATGGGAATATAATTCTTATGCTAATGGTGTAAGCAAAAAAGAACTGGATAAACCTTTACCAAAAATAGATCGGAGATAACATGATGATTCTTATTCCATTTTTTCATCAAGACCTTCGATTTCCATACTTCTACTTTTATCGAAGATATTTTGTAAAGTGGGAAGGGAATCGTCAGGGATGAATACCAAGCTTTTTCGTCTCATTTCCTCAAGCCTGATATACATAGTATACATACTGAAATAATCCAATATCTCTTCTTCCGAAAACTTAACCTTCATATTATCACGAACCTTTGGACCATTTTTGAGATACAAAATACACATGAGCAAAGTGGATGAAGGTACTTCATCAGTTCTATCCTCATCTAAAGCTTTTGCTTCCAGGACAAGTCTCTTAAATATATCCTCTGGAAGATTTTGAGGAAGAAGTATTTTCATTCCATGCTTTTTAACACATTTTCTAAGTTTATTTACTGGATGTGAATTTGTTTTCATCTCAAACTTCCTATAACTTGTTATAACAAGTTGAATGATAGCCTATATCTCATTAAACTTTACCAACTTCTTATAGCAAGGTAAAAAATGAAAGATATTGAAACACTTCCAGAGAATTATATAGATAGATTGTATACACAAATTGGGAGAAATGTAAAAAAGGCTAGAGAAAAGAAAGGCTTAACGCAACTTCAATTGTCACAAGCAATCGGACATAAATCAGTGACGATTGTTTCACTTGCAGAGATCCATAAAGGTCAACACTTTAATATTGAACATCTAGCTAAAATAGCTTATGTACTAGAAATAGATATTTGTAATCTTTTATCTAAGCTGCCAAACGAATAAATCAAACCATTATATAAAATCAGTTTACCAGAATAACCAATGTAGAAACAGCTATTTAAAAACCTGACCTTGGTAGTGAAAACATTAGGGAGGTTTTGGGGAGGTTCCAACTTATTTTTTCTTACGTATTTCTAAGATGTTGAATTGTTTTCATATATTAAGCTTAAAATATTTATTATACTCAATTTCATCAGCAATTTTAACTTTCTCATACCCTTATTCAATTTGTTGTTAATTCTTTTAGTCTATGTTGATAAAAGAAAACCTTGTCACTTCACTGAAATGTTTGAATATGTATTTAGCTCTTTTTAAGATATATAGCATATAAATTAAGTAGTATTTGTCACTCTAATTTATAAAAACCTAAGCTATAATCTAATAACAAAATAGAATGGATAAATATGATAATACTAGGCATTGGTAATGTACTGCAAAAAGACGATGGGTTAGGAGTTTACGCCGCTACTTATTTGAATGAGAATTATATATTTCCAAAGGAAATTCAAATTATTAATGGCGGGGTAAAGGGTATTCATTTGGTCAATATCTTTATGGAAAATGACCATATACTTATCTTGGATAGTATTGGGTTAGATGATGAACCTGCTTCTATTTATGCTATACCTGCTGAAGAGCTCAGTGGCTACGGACTCAATAGTGGTGGTGCACATGAGATAGGTGTGTTACAATGTTTGGATATGTTAGAACTTCAGGGAAAACCTGTGCCAAAAGCTCTGGTATTGGGTATTGTCCCTTTTGAAGTAACATTTGACATTGCATTGAGTGATACTATTAAAGAGGCTTTTATTGACTATATTGGTGTGGTATTACAATATCTTGAAAAACATGGTATAACATATAACGAAAAAGAAACCATCACTAGCTTAGAAGAAATCATTAATCGTGCAAAAGACCCATCTGGTGTTATGATTTAACCACACTTGTCTCCCAACCATCATAACTTGCTCCATATTCTTCTAATAAATCTATAAGATATAATGTAAGTTCATCTATATCGTGATAGAAAGGCTTATCTATACGGTAGAATTTTAAGCCTTTTACACCTTCTTCATTTTCTATCTCAGATTGAATTTTAAAACCTTTTACATCCAGTTTAGATACCAACTCATCTTTTTTTTCATCTCCATTTGAGAAAAATAATTTATGTTCTATTGCACGTGCCAGATGTAAGTTATCCTCTTTTGCTTTAAGCACATCACATACTTTATGGTTTTGAATAAGTTGCCACTCTTTTGGTGTGGGATAAAGTAGTTTTTTATAATAATTCCATTCTCTATCCTCCTGATATCCATTACTAATTTCATAACTTTCAAATTCCTCTAATGCAAACTCTAAAAAATCTTGCCAATTGTAGGTAAACTGTACATAAAATAAAAAAGTAACATATCCATCACTAATTACTCGACCTACATATTTTCCAATACGAAATTTGATGAGTGAGGCTTCCAATTTATCTTCCATAAAAAGGATCTCTGGCTCTTCCTGCTCTCCAATCAAACCATGTTCACTTGGTTCTTTCAGTTTTACTTTTACAAATGCAACAATAGGATGGGAGTATTGTAACTCATCTATATCCATAGAAATTCCCGCATTAAACTGTATAGAGGAAGGTTTACCCTCTAGATTTTTCATATATAATTCCCAATACTCTTGCATAATTTCTCCTTTATTCCATTTCTAAACTCATAAGATACATATCTTCACCATCAATGACCTTTACATCTAAACTTTCACACTCTGTACAGGCATAGCGCACTTCGTCTATTTCAAATTCGGTGCGGCAACTGTTACAATGCAGTTTTACCTTCTGCTCATTGATGATGAATTCTGCTCCATCACAAATTGTTCCTTCCTTAAAGGTATCAAATGCTGTTTGTAAAAGATGTGTCTCTATACCACTCATGACACCTATTTTGGTAATGACTTTTGTAACCATGTTTGCATTGTTTTGCTCTGCTACATCTTCACACTGATTTAAAAGTGCTTGTACTACACTATATTCATGCATATATTCTTTCCTTATTTACTATTAATTTCAATCTTTCTGGTGTTTCTATGGGACAAGTTTTATAAACAAATTCCTGACGTAAAATGTGAAAATCACTCTCTTTACTCCAAAACTCCGGATGCATGATTTCAAGTTCTGTCTCTTTCAGTGCTTCTATTTGTTCTTTATGCTGATCCAGGTAATCTTGTTTCTTCGAGATAAAATCATCACTATATACATTTTTAGCAAAATGATGTAACTCTTCATAGTATGTATCCTCGGTATACACTTCATCTATCATTTCCAATGCTTTAGCTTTCTCTACAGAAAGAGGTAAACACTTACTTAATAAAGTCTCTGCCATCTCTTTGCCTATACGCTTTGGTAGGCTATAGGTATGGTATTCGCTTCCACTAAGACCCAAGGTTTTATAGTGAGGATTTAAGACTACACCCTCCTTTCCTACAGCATAATCACACGCCAGTCCCATAAATACACCACCTGCTCCTGCATTATGTCCAAAAGAGGCGACTGTAACTACTTCATCTGCATAGAGTATGGAATGGACTAAATCATTCATAGCATTAATATTTGCCCATCCGTCTTCGCCTTGTTTAGCACTGTCTTCCAGTATGTTTAAATGTATACCGTTAGAGAAGAAATCCATTCCTCCCATCAGCACCAATACTTCACATTCATTTTTCAAATACTCAACAGCATACTTCAGGCGAATACACTGTTGAGTATTCATTGCTCCATTATGAAAATTAAAATGGAGATAGGCCACATTATCTTTCTTCTCTACACTTATTTCATAAAAAGTGTCATAACTCTTGTCAAATATAAGAGGTAGACGTTCTTCTTTAATACCCATTAGCTTTTCTTTTAGAACATACGTTGCAGGTAGTTTAAAACCTCCTACCTTTTTAAGGTGTGATATCCATATAGCCCCATCTCTCGTTCCCAGACAAATAGCTCCATCACGTTTGGCAAGTATTTCTTTAGGTTTCCCCCTAAATTTATCTTCTTTATGTACACCAAAAAGGTAACAAGGCACACCCAGTATTTCGTCCAGAACACCAGGGAAGCTATCTGAAAGATGTATTTTTTTTATAATGGTTTCAGTATCATCTGTTAGCCATTTTATTGCTCTTTTGGATTGTGTAAATTGTTCATGTATAGGATTTAAAAGTTGCGGTGTTACATTATCATTTTTTAGATTCACAAAAAACTGTTCAAGGGCTTGTAATGTTGCCCTTACTATCTCTTGACGATAGAGTGACGCTTTGTATGTATCTCGTACCTTGAAGTTCTGCTGTGCATAGATATCACCTCCGTCATAAAGTTTATTTGCTTTGAGTATGACAACTCCCCACTCTTTAGTATGGTTTTGAAGTGCATACTCCAAAGAATTAGGTCCTCTATCACCGATGGGCCCCGGATGGAAAATGTATGTAGGATAGTTTTCATAAATACTTTCAGGTAAATAACGCTTTAAATATGGGCATAAAATAAGCTGCGGTTCAAAATATTCTATTTCTGTTAACATTTGTACTTCACTGATTGCATATGCCACAGAAACATCATGCCCTCTATCTTTCAATTCAGTATATACTGCTTGTGTTTGAGTGTTAAAGGCGGTACAAAGCAACAGTATTCTCATGCAAATCCTTTAACAAATACGAGGTAATAATTCACCCGTTGGTAAGTCCAAAAATCTCTTTGTCCCCCATGAAGAATTTAGTATTACCTTCCCCTTATGTAACTCTGTTACAGTACCAATGATCGCTGAAGTTATATGCGTTTTCTGTAACACATCAAAAGCCTGCATTTCATCCTCTTTAGCCACTGCTAGAACGAAAGTTCCTTCATTTGCAAGATCAATAGCCTCAAACCCGAGCATTTCGCAGATACCTCTTACCTCTTCTTGTACAGGGATAGTCTCTTCTTCTATTTCCAGACACACATTTGAACTTCTCGCCCATTCATTGAGTACAGCCGAAACACCCCCGCGAGTAGCATCTCTCAATGCAATAATATTTATATTAGCATCTATTAATGCTTTAATTTGAGGGTATAATGAGGCACAATCAGTTTGTAATGAACTTTCAAGCTCAATCCCCTCACGTGCTGCAAATATAGTTGCACCATGTGTACCAACATCACGACTTACTAAAATACTCATGCCCTCTTTTAAAGCCGATGCAGATATATTTTTATGTACTATTTCGCCAATACCTGTAGTATTGATGAAAAGCTTATCTACACTGCCTCTGGGTACAACCTTTGTGTCACCGCTTACAACAATGGCACCATTTATCTCAAGCTCATTTTTCATACTCTTAACTATTTTTTCAAGATCACGTGTAGAGAAACCTTCTTCGATAATCACAGAACATGTCATGTATTTAGGTTCTGCACCCATCATGGCCAAGTCATTACATGTACCGCATACTGCAAGTTTTCCTATGTCTCCACCAGAGAAAAATAGAGGACTAACTGTAAAACTGTCTGTCGTAAAAGCAAGTTTCCCATCTTCTATAACTGCTGCATCTTCACTCTTGGCCAAAATGTCATTTTCAAAGTGTTTATAGAATATTTTTTTAATGAGTTCATTGTTCTCTTCTCCACCATTTCCATGGGCAATAGTTACTGTTTTTGTCATATTAGGTTTCCATATTTATAATAAGCTGCACATGCTCCTTCACTACTAACCATACAACTTCCAATCGGAGTCGTAGGCTTGCAAGCTGTTCCAAAGATAGTACATTCAGTTGGTTTTGCCATACCTCTTAATATATCACCGCAGATACAAAGTTTATGGTCTTCTATCTCTGCAATAGGAAGTACATCTTTATAGACAACTTCTGCATCCAAAGAGGCAAACTCATCTTTCAGTTTGAGCCCACTTTCAGGTACATTTCCCAGTCCTCTCCATCTAAAAAGATCCATTTTTTCAAAATAAGTATTTATGAGTTTTTGAGCATTCAAATTTCCTTCATGATTGACCACTCTTTTGTATTGGATTTCCAATTCACAGCGCTCCTCTATAAACTGTTTTACTAACATACTAATACCTTGCATTACATCAACAGGTTCAAACCCAGAGACCACCACAGGACGACCATAATCTTTTGGAAATTTATCATATATTTTTGATCCACTAATTACACTTACATGACTTGGTCCCAAAAATGCATCTATTCTGTTGTTATAACTATCAACATGTACATCACGGCTGTCTATAAGTTCCACCATCACTTCAGGTACTGTTACATGGTTGATATGAAATAAAATGTTGGGTATTTTTTGCTTAATAACATGCTCTACAAGTACAGCTGTCATCGGCGTTGTCGTTTCAAATCCTATGGCAAAGAAAACCACCGTTTTATCTGGATTTTCTTGTGCTATTTTAATACACTCCATAGGAGAGTAAACAAATCGTACATCTGCTCCTTTAGCTCTGGCATCTTGTAGGCTTCCGTTACTACCAGGGACTTTTATCATATCACCAAGAGTGACTAAAATAACATCTTCTTGCATAGCCAAAACATAGGCATGGTCAATTCGTTCTTTGGGCATAATACACACAGGACAACCAGGTCCATGGATAAAGTTAACATTATCTGGCATGAGTTGAAGTAACCCAAACTTCATTATGGTATGAGTATGTCCACCACATACTTCCATAATGTTAATAGGGTTTTTTAATTTCTTTGCATCCTCAGCAATGATCTGAGCATAAGCTTTAATAGTCTCTCCATCACGAAAGTCATCATATAGGTTTTTAAGTTCCAGTGCCATCATTCACTCCTGTTAGGACATTCATCATCATCAAGTATGGTCTTTCGCCTCTCATCCTCATCCATGATTTCAAGTATCTCTTTATAGGTCTCTATAGAAACCATTGCTTCTTTTTCATCAATCTTGTTCATAACAAAACCAATATGAAGCAAGACATAGTCACCCACTTGTATATCATCATCACCCATCATCATAAGGTTCGCATCACGCTCTACACCCATCGTATCGACGGTACACATGGTTTTATCATCTGAAATTTTTACAACTTTGCTTGGAATAGACAAACACATATTAACCCCTCATTTTACGTTTAAATTCTATCCAGTCTGCAACTGCCTTGACTGAATCTATATCATTCACATTGACCTCAAGTATGTCTACATTCGGCTTGATACGTCTTGCATCACATTTCTCTGCTTCTATATCATATGTAAAGTGTGGAAGTAAATCTGTTTTTGTGATAAGTACAAGATCAGCTTGACGAAACATGACTGGATACTTAGCTATTTTGTCTTCACCTTCAGGCACTGAGACCAGTACGATGTTTAAATGTGTTCCAACATCATAACTTGCAGGACAGACTAGATTTCCTACATTTTCTACAAAACAGACATCTAGGTCGTCAAGTGGCATATCGTGTAATCCTTTATGCACCATAAAAGCATCTAAGTGACATGCTGTACCTGTTTGTATCTGCATAGAAGGTATACCCTTGGCTTTAAGACGATTAGCATCACGTTCTGTTTCCAAGTCTCCTTCAACCACACCAAACTTGAACTCTGCCACATCAGCAAGGTATTCTAAAAGTGTTGTCTTACCAGAACCAGGACTAGACATTAGGTTAATGCCAAGTATACCTTTAGCTTCAAAGTGAGCTCTATTATGTTCTGCCTCATGGTCATTTTTATCAAGTATCTTTTGTATAACCGAAATTGTCTTTGAATCATTTAGCTGTGGGTTATGATGTAAATGCTCATGTGCTTTTTGATGTTCATGAGAATGACTATGCCCCTCTTCACTATGAGAATCCACATGAGTATGCTCTTCCATTCCTCTAATACTACAACCACAATCTGTACACATATTTTCTCCTATCCTATTAATATATTTGTTCCTACAATCAGTGAAATGACACCAGCCGTAGCAAAAGTTCTTCTTACATTTGTAAGATTGCCTAAAAAATTTTGATTCACATAAAGCATTACCATTCCAAATGCTCCAAAGACCAGCATTACACCTAGTGTAAATGCTGTTACCATTGTAAAGTCAACCATGCCACCTTGTACTGCACCAAGTGTGATAAGCATACCTCTAACACCGCCTGCCCCCATAAGAAGTCCCAGTGTAAGTGAAGAAGTTTTAGCCATATTGTCATCATTATGCTCATGTGATTTGCCAAACCATATGTGTATATGTTCTTTGTCATCATGTATGTGTTTACGTAACTGTATGCGAGATGTTGCAACCATATAAAGAAGGTACATACCCATAATAATGATAACTGCAGCTGAGATAATATCCCCATATGCTAAAACATTTTCTGAAATATCTATAGATTGTAATACTTTGGCAAACAGAAAAAGACTAAGTCCATGTCCTATAGCAAATAGTGCAGTGATACGTAGTGTTTTACTTTTATTTTTTCCTATAGAAAAATCAGCTATTGCAGTAAGATGATCAGGGCCAAATGCATGAAGTAATCCATACCAAAAAACCACAAGTAATGATAATTCCATTTGTTTTTCCTTTAAAAGTGAATACTTATTCACTATAATAGTATTTAATTATTAAATATATATTAAATATATACTTTCTACTCTATTTTAAGGACTAAAATGTATACTAATGAATGAAATGTATCTATTGTAAATATCCTTATACCTATCTACTTAAAGACAATCAACGTAAATGTGGTCAATGCAAACGTAAATTTAGCCCTCGGAAACTGGAACGAGAACAAAAATTACGTTCACTCTTCATTGAAGGGTACAATGCTAGAGAAACATCCATCAAAACTGGAATGCATTTTTCTACCGTACAAAAATATTACGAAAACTTCAGAATTGCCATTGCTCTTTATGCAGATGAACAATACCAACTACATGCTAAAAATATTACAGGCTATGATGAGTACCTTTATCTACCCAAAACACTAAAGATTAAAAAGAATATACATAAACTCCAACATTTCCTCACGCTTTCATATGAGAACAAAGTGTATAACCTTATGATGCCGACTCTGCAACATTTCAACTTCGATATAGCCGATGAAAAAGAACAAAAAATCCTCTTAAAATACCTACGTTTCAATAAAATAACAAAACTTACTAAAGCACAAAATACTATTACTCAGTTCTGGGAATTTTTTGAAGAATTTATACTGCAGTATAAAGGTGTGAGTAATGAGCAGTTTATTTTTTATTTAAAAGAAGCGGAGTGGCGGTTTAATTATTCAAAGAGTGAATTAATTCACTCTTTAAAATTATCATAACGGATTTAAAATCGTAGTGCAACATAGATATTAACTGATTTGATCAGCTCATATACTATATATCCTTTTTCTTCAAGGAATATTTGTTTAATATATTCATATTTTTATTTTCTTCTATTGATTCGTACAAAATGTTGAAGATAATAATAAACCTTACAACCTACACAATAATCAAAAGCCGCCTCTAAAAAAGCACAAATTAACAGGGCAATAACTAATATAGTTGCAATTTCAGTATATCCAAAGGTCAGAAAAAAAGTTAAGAAAGCAACAATTCCCAAGCCTAAATAAAGTGAAAAACGTTTGGGGGCCTCATCACAAAACTTGGGTTTCATATCTAAACAGTGAATGATAAGTTTTGCTATGTTAGTAAAAGGGCTTAATTTATTTATTTTTAAAGTACGAATCAAAAAATCAAATAATAAAAGAAAAGAAAAAAATAGATGTTCTGTTATTAAGAGAAGTAAACCAATAATTAATACTTCAAATGCAACAAAACGGACAAAATGTGCATCAATACGATGAATTGAAATAGGACATGATTGTGACATAATGAATCCTTTAAAATTAAATTTTGTGAGTATAATTTTTTTCTAACTTATGCAAGAAATCAACAACCTTGCCAAAAACAATAATTGCTGGTCTTTTTGCTGTTAAAGAAAGTACACTCAAATTATCAAGTGTGCCCACCTGAACCGACTGATTTTTTCTACTGGCATTTGAGATAATGGCACAAGAAGTGTTCATATCTATATCCAGTATTTTTGCCTGCTGTACGATCTCTTTGATACGGGTAAGTCCCATAAGTACAATGACCGTATGCTCTCTATTCTCTAACATAGGTACCCAGTCAAGATTGATAGCGTTACCTTTTAAGTGAGCAGAGACTACAGTAAAAGCATTGCTGTAATCCCTGGCAGTGATAGGGATATTTGCCATCAGCGGTCCTGAGATCGCTGAAGAGATACCTGGTATCACTTCAGTTTCAATACCTTTTTGCGTAAGATAGAGTAACTCTTCTGCTCCACGGCCAAAGATAAAAGGATCACCACTTTTTAATCGTGCAACAGAATAACCTTTTTTGATATATTTGCCTATCAATTTGTTGATCTCTTCTTGTGATTTTGTATGAAACCCTTTTTCTTTACCGACAAAGACTTTCTTTGTATGCTTTGGTACGATAGCCATTATCTCATTAGATATTAGGTGATCATAGAGTACAACATCCACATCTTTTATAATATTATAGGCTTTGAGGGTCAGTAGGTCAGGATCTCCCAGGCCACAGCCTACCAGATACGCTTTCGTTGTCATCTTTTCGATTTTTTTAAGCGTTTTTTCTCTTGCAATCATACCTTTATCTCTTGCTACTTGCAACGTATCTAAAAATGTATCGATGTTGTCAGGAATGAGTGACTGACACTTATCTCTAAAATATTTAGCTACGGTAGGACTTGCACCTGAACTTGACACTGCTATCTGTAGTGGTGCATTTTTTGTCAGTGCCATAAAGTAAAAGTCACAACATTGTGGTATATCTACAACATTTAGCAAGATAGGGTGTTTCTTCTTATACTCTAAAATCTTTTCAGTTACTTCGTCATCTCCTGTTGCATCTATCACTACAAGAGTATCTTTAATGTCTTGAGTTTTGAAGGATTTTTTCTGTATATCATTACATAATGTGTATATTTTAGGATGTACTTCTTTAGCTATAATAGAAAATGAAATATTGTTTTCAGCCAATACTTCTGCTTTCTGTAATGCAACCTTACCACCACCTAACAAAAGAATATGTTGCTCTTTCAGTAATATAGGTAAAGTTTTTCTAGATTTCATCTTTCTATCCAAACCTCTCGTAATGATTCTATAAAGTTTTCATTTTCTATATTCTCTTTTAAAAACCCATGTAATCCATTTTGTCCACTGTTAATATATTGTTCAATAATACTTTCAACAGTTCTATTAAGATATTTTGGTAATATCTTTATACCTGTTTTAAGACCAAAATTTGAGACTTCACCTTCTAAATTACCTCCTAATATGAGTTCGAATCCAGCAACTGAATTTCCTTCTTCATCTTTAACTTTTGTACCCATTAATCCTATATCAACAACATGTGGGTGTGCACAAGAATTTGGACATCCATTAAGAGATATAGACACAGTTTCATCAAAATTAGGAAATCTTTTTTCTAAATATGATGCCAAAAGTATTGCCTGATCTTTTGTTTCAACGACAGCAAATTTACAGAACTTTATCCCCGTACAGGAAATAGTTCTAGCCTTAAAAGGACTAGGTCTTGCATCAACATTTATATCCAATAGCGTATTGGCTAATTTTTCTGAATTTTTATCCGGAACATCTAAAACAATAAAGTTTTGTGTGTTCGTTGCTTTAATTGTGGTCGCTTGGTATTTTTCTAAAATATCTGCTAAATCTGCTAATCCTTTTGAACCAATATGCCCACCATTGATTGCACATCCTATGTATGAATACCCTGCTATAGATGATTTATGAATACCAAAATGTTCTCTTCGTGCATAAGGAGTAGCTTTAAAACTTGGTTTTTTTATTAATTCAAATCCAAGCTTCTCTTCTATACATGCTTTGAATTTATCCAATCCCCATTCATCAATCAAATGTCCTAATCGAGCTTTCTTTCTACTTTTTCTTAGACCATGATCTCTGTAAACAGTAGTTATGACTTTTACCGTATCAAGGACTTGTGCTGCTAAAACATAGCCCAAATGTAGTGCTATTTTTTTATTGGAACCTAATCCCCCACCAACACTAACTGCAAACAATACTTCACCATCAATCTTAACAGCTGTAAATGATAAGTCTTGTATCTCATGTCCCATGCAGTGTTTACTACAACCAGATATTCCTATTTTATATTTTCGTGGCAAATTAACAAGTTCAGGATTACCCCTTAGATAATTATTTATATCATGAGCTAAATAAGTTGTATCATATAGATCATCTTTATCTATGCCGGTAACAGGGCATGTTGCAACATTTCTCGGAACATCTCCAGCAGCAAATACTGAGCTCAATCCAACATTCTGAATACGTTCAAATATCTCAGGAAGATCAATTACTTTTATAAAATGAAATTGTATATCTTGTCTTGTTGTAAAATCAGCCGTAGATCTTGCAAACTCCTCTGATATTTTCGATAAACATCTTAGTTGATCTACATTTATAGCTCCTTGTTCCAATTTAATTCTTAACATAAAATATAATGTTTCATCATTATCATCTTGTAAATTTTTATTCTGAGTATAAAGACCATACCATTTAAATCTATCTATATCTTCAGGATCAATTTCCTTGTTTGAAATAGCATACTCTTTAATATCTGCCAATACAGAGAGGCCGTCTTTTTCACTTTTAATTCTCTCTACTCTTTGTGCTGCTGTTTCTCTTGCCATTGTTTTATCCTATACAATCATATTACTTTTCCCATGAGGAAAGTATTTTTCGACTAATGCATTTAATTCAATTAGAAAATCAGAATGGTTTAATTCTTTTTTATCTTGGTTTTCTGATCTATTTCTAATCATTCCTGCACCTACAGTATTATTTGTAATTCTGTCAATAATAATAAATGAACCCATTGCTTTATTATGCTCATATGGATCAAAAGCAATACTCTGCTCCAAATCTAGTTTAGCTCTTGCTATTTCATTTAGGTTTAATACGCTGGTACTTGATTGTTCCAATGTATTTACATCTGTTTTATAATAAAAACTATCAATTAAACCTACTGTTTGAGTTGATGCCCTTTTGATCAAGTATTGTTTTCCTTTAACTAATGGCTCTTCACCCATCCATACAATATCAACATCTAAATTTGCTGCATTATCTGGCTGTTCATCACTTTTTACGATTACATCACCTCTTGAAATATCAATTTCATCATTTAAAGTTAACGTAATTGCCTGCTGTGTATATGCATATTCTAAGTTTCCATCATAGGTTACAATCTCTTTTATTGTCGAACTTTTACCTGACGGTAAAACTGTAATAGCATCACCAACTTCAATAATCCCAGATGCAACAGTTCCACAAAAACCTCTAAAGTCCAAGTTTGGCCGATTGACATATTGAACAGGAAGTCTGAAGTGAGATAAATCTCTATCCTGATCAATTTCAATTGTTTCTAAAATATGCATTAAAGTGTCACCTTTATACCAAGGTGATCTAGGACTTAAATTGACAACATTGTCACCATTTAATGCAGATAATGGAATTAAGGTAATATCTTCCGTTAATCCCAGTTCTTTTGCAAAAACTAAATAGTTTTCACAAATTTCATTATATTTTTCTTCACTAAAATCAACTAAATCCATTTTATTCACGGCAATCACTATATGTTTAATACCTAATAATTTTGCAATAAATGAGTGTCGTCTAGTTTGAGTTTGAACACCATATCTGGCATCAATTAAAATAATTGCCAAATCTGCAGTTGATGCACCTGTTGCCATATTTCTTGTATATTGTTCGTGACCAGGTGTATCTGCAATAATAAATTTTCTTTTATCAGTGGTGAAGTATCTATAGGCAACATCAATTGTAATACCTTGTTCTCTTTCACTTTGTAAACCATCAACTAATAAGGCTAAATCAAATTCACCTTCAGTTGTACCAACTTTTTTACTATCATTTTTTATAGCTGATAATTGATCTTCGAAAATCATTTTAGAATCATGCAGTAGTCTTCCTATTAAAGTAGATTTACCATCATCAACAGAACCACAGGTAATAAATCTTAATAATTGTTTATTCTCGTGTTCTTTCAAATACGATTCTATATCGTTTGCTATTTTAGTTTCTTGTATTGACATCTTAAAAGTACCCCTCTATTTTTTTCTTTTCCATTGAACCAGCTGAGTCATTATCAATCACTCTACCTTGTCGTTCACTCGTTTTTGTTAATAACATCTCTTGAATAATCTCAGGTAAGGTAGCAGCTGTTGATTCTACTGCTCCTGTTAATGGATAACATCCAAGAGTTCTAAATCTAACCATTTCTTCTTTCACTTCATCCGTTTCTTCGATTGGCATTCTGTCATCATCAACCATAATCTTGACACCGTCTTTTTCAACAACAGGTCTTTTTGCTGCAAAATATAATGGGACAATTGGAATACCTTCAAGGTATATATATTGCCAGACATCCAATTCTGTCCAGTTAGAAATAGGGAAAACTCTAATTGATTCATCTTTATGCACTCTAGCATTATAAAGATTCCACAGTTCCGGTCTTTGGTTTTTTGGATCCCATCGATGATTCTTATCTCTGAAAGAATAGATCCTTTCTTTTGCCCGAGATTTTTCTTCATCTCTACGTGCTCCACCAAATACTGCATCAAACTTATATTTATTCAGTGCCTGTTTTAAAGCTTGTGTTTTCATAACATCAGTATGAACAGCAGAACCATGGGTAAATGGCCCTATATTCTTCTCAATTCCTTCAGGGTTTGAATGAACCAATAATTCAAATCCTTCTTCTTTAGCTCTCTGGTCTCTAAACTCAATCATCTCTTTAAATTTCCATTTAGTGTCCACATGTAAAAGTGGAAAAGGCAATTTTGCAGGTGCAAAAGCCTTTAAAGCAAGATGTAACATTACGGCTGAATCTTTACCTACAGAATACATCATCACAGGATTATTAAATTCTGATATAACTTCTCTCATAATGTGTATAGATTCAGCTTCAAGTTGTTTTAAATGTGTTAGTCTTTCTGTACTTATCATCTTTTTCCTTTTTTATTTTTTGTGTAAGCCACACTCTTTATGTTCTGGGTCTTCCCACCACCATCTACCAGCTCTAACATCTTCACCTTCTTTAACAGCCCTTGTACATGGGGCACACCCTATACTTGGGAATCCCTGGTCATGAAGCTTGTTATATGGAACTTGGTTTTCTTTGATGTAATTCCATACATCATCTTCACTCCAATCTATCAATGGATTAACTTTAATCACTTTAAAATTATCGTCATACTCTACAAAAGGCATCTCTGTTCTTGTCACGCTTTGATCTGCCCTTAATCCTGTAATCCATACATCCAATCCTTTAAGTGCTCGTTGTAAAGGTTCAATCTTTCTTACGAAACAACAATTTTTTCTATTTTCCATACTTTCATAATGGCCATTTACACCTTGTGTTTTATAAAGTTCTTGAATACGTAATGTATCAGGAAAATAAACCTCTATTTTCCTGTTGTATTTTAAATTTGTTGCATCCATAACATCATAGGTTTCAGGATGTAATCGTCCGGTATCAAGTGTAAAAATACGTACATCTTTATCAATTTTTAAGACCATATCTGTTAAAGCCTGATCTTCAGCACCAAAACTTGAAGAAAGTCCAATTTTACCTTGGTAGTTATCCAAAAAATATTCTAATTTTTCAGAAGGTGACTTACCTTTAAAGTTTCTATTTAAACTTTCTATTATTATTTTTGTTTCCATTTTTTCTCCTACTTATATACTCTGATCATCTTTACTCGACTGATGCCTTCCTAAACTAACTTTATTCCAACCTCTCTCATGAAAATAATATAAAATCATTTTGCTAAAAAGTTCAATCGAACCAATTGATGCAGCCATTTTGAAATTACTAGTTATCAAATATGATATGACTACAGTGTCAAGTGTTCCTATTGTTCTCCAAGAAATCGTTTTTATTATTGATCTATATGCCTTTTCTTTCATTTTTTATTCTTTATTCTTAATATTTACAATGAAATTATTTCAATACCATTTTTCTTTATGTACTGATAAAGTTTGCAACCAAAACATATTTTCGTACTTGCTTCCACTATTTTCCAAATTACCAACAGTAAAATTAAAGTAGACTCCAATTTTATGTATCCGAATAATTCCAGGACTATCAAACCACAAGTGATAAAAAGTGCAAGATGCAAAGCAAACTCTTTTTCTGACGTCTCCTTGTTATTCAAGTTATAACTAAATAATAAGGAAATTCTATTTGCTATGAATTCTAGAGGGCTCAGTGAAGGTGACAAATATATACTAATAAAAAAATGATAGATCAATAATATCAATAAACTTTTATAGCCCAAAAATACATAAGCTACCATAGTTAGTGCCACTAATGTTGCTACGATACGTAGCTGATTTTCATCAATAAGTGTATATTTACTCTCTACTATATTATTCATTTCGACTCCTAAATAAAGTTTTATAATTTAATGAATGAATAGTCATTCATATATTATTTTTGAAGTTTATCATCTTTTAATAATAATGTCAAGTATATCTATTGATTTACATATTTTTTTATAAGAATAAAATATATAATCACCATATAAGTACGATGTAATGGGAAGTTGTTGGGTTTAAATTAAAAGAAAATAAATAATATAAAAAGCTTAGAATAGTAATTTTATACTTGTATATGAGTACTGAGATTAAATATTAGGAATGAATTAACAGGGAGAATAAGATATTAGTCTACGGATATCCATTAATGATAACTAATGGTTCTAAGATAAAATATAAATAGATTTGAAACCATTCTAGTATCCGCTTTAAAGGGTATGGTGGCAATCAACTATCTAAAAAATCTAATTTTAGACTTTCTCTTTTAGCGTGATTTCCATCACAATATACCCCATTATAACTTTTTTTACATCTACAAAGATAACTTTCAGCTGTTCTAGTAGCAATAAATTCTCTAGGAACAAATGTACTTCCTTTATGGCTTCCATCACATAGTACCCCATCATCACTGTTGCCACAAGTACAAAAAAGATATTTTTCACCAGCCTCAAGTTTTACTCTTACGGGATGTTTCATTATTTTCCTTTATTTTTTAATTGTTTTTGCATACTAAATACTATCTGTCCTAATGCTATCCCGCCATCATTTGGTGGAATAGCATTAGAAATAATAGCTTCAGGTATCTTTTGTAAAACTAAGCCAAGTAATATCCTATTTTGAAACACTCCTCCACTTAAGATAAGGGGTAGATTATGCTGCTTATGTATTGTACAAATTATCTCTACGATGGAATGGAAAAACTTTGAGACAGCTATGTTAATATGTTGCTCTGAGAGCATAGTTTTTATGATGGGGAGTATGTCAATTTTTCCATTATTGTATCCAAAAGGATAATATCCTTCTACCCTATCATCATACAACTCTTCAAGCAAGATGCCACTCTCCCCTTCATAACTCATCACCTGACATACACCAAGTAAAGATGCCACAGCATCAAAAATTCTCCCAACGGAAGAGCTTAATGGGGAATTTAATCCTTTTCCCCATGCAATAAAATATGTCTTTAACTCCTCAGAAGAAAAAGCTTTTATAGTTGGTATATCCAGACTTAAAGCATCTTCTCCATATATATCAAATAGTAAGCTCAAGGCTACTCTTTTAGGCTCTTTAATGGCTTTAGCTCCTCCTAATAGTTTGAAGTACTTTATATGTGCTACTCTCTCAAATCCTTCATAATCACAAACTAAGAATTCACCACCCCAGAGTTTACCATCATCTCCATATCCTGTTCCATCAAATGCTACACCTAATACTTTAGTTGTTATTTTCTTTTCTGCCATGACTCCTAAGATATGTGCATAGTGATGCTGGACACCTCTTGTATTTTCATAATTAGCTAAAGCATATTTAGTCGATTCATAGTTTGGATGTTTATCATACATCACAATATCCGGCGTAAAATCGTAAACACGTGCTAACGTTTGTATATTCTTTTTAAAATATCCTACAGAATCAATACTGTTTAAATCACCTATATGCGGAGAGAGTATGACTTCTTTGTCGAAACCTATGGCAACAGTACTTTTTTGGTTTGCTCCAAGAGCTAATATGTTTTGATCTAGTTTAAATGGAAGTTTGATGCTCGAAGGTGCATATCCTCTTGCTCGTCTAAGTATTATTTGTCGCTCTTCAACAACCATCACCACAGAATCATCACAGCCATTGACTATGTCACGGTTATGATCTAGTACATAGTCATATACACTCTGTAACTTCTTAAGTGATTCCATATTTGTACAGATAGGCTCATCGGTTATATTGGCAGAAGTAGCAACTAAAGGCCTGTTAAGTTTTTTAAGCAGTAATACATGCAAAGGAGTATACGGTAAAAAGAGTCCTATCCTCGAAATGCCTGGTGCTACATGTTTACTATAGCTTTTCTCTTTAGTATCCAATAATACGATTGGACGTTCTTTGGACATGAGTAGTTCCTCTTCATGTTCATTGATAACAGCTATTTTTTTTGCTTCTTCAAGATTGGAAACCATCACTGCATATGGTTTGGACGGTCGTCTTTTACGTACTCGCATCTTCTGCACAGCAGCATCATTGGTCGCATCACATATCAAATGGTAACCCCCTACACCTTTGATAGCAATGATATTTCCTTTAGAGATAAGTTCTACTGTTTTATCGATAATTTTTGAACTGAAAACATTCTGACCCGCATTACCAAATAATGCTAACTGTGGTCCACAATCCCAACATCCAATTGGCTGTGCATGATAGCGTCTGTCCAGTGGGTTTGTATATTCTTTCTCACATGTATTGCACATATCGAAAAATTTCATAGAAGTATTTTTACGGTCATAGGGCAAATCATTAATAATAGAATAACGAACACCGCAATTTGTACAAGTAATAAACGGATATCCGTAGCGGCGGTTAGAAGGGTCAAATAGTTCAGCTTGACACTCTTTACAGATACTCACATCTGGAGGTATTCGCACTGTTCTTTTACCCTCTTTATTTGTTGAAATAATTTGAAAATCTTTAAATGCTTTAAGTTCTATAGTTTCTGTATGGATACTATCAATAGAGGCTAATGGGGGTAAATCATTTTTTATATTTTGTAAAAAATTATGTAATATCTTTTCTGTAGTATTAATGATTATTTCTACACCTTTTGTATCATTAGAAACTGTACCCATAAGACTAAATTGTGTGGCAAGTTGGTAAATAAATGGGCGAAATCCTACGCCTTGTACAGTACCATTAATAATAATTTTATAGGTATTGTGTTTCATTAATCTTCTTTATTGTCTTAGAATATTCCACAAAAAATTATATCATAATCAAAAAAGTCATCTTTTACTTTTTCTTTTCATCGTTCCATTCAAAAATAAAGCACATGGGTAACTTATTTTTCTTGTTTAGATATAGACCCATTAGAGATCCAGAAACAAATATAGAAGATATAGCTACTATTGATGCAAAAGCTAATGTAGAAAACCCAGTTAATCCCTGTCCTACAGTACAACCTATTGAAAGTACTCCACCGACACCCATCAAGGCACCACCTATCATACTATTTTTTAATTTATTCACTTTAATCTTTGATGCACATCCCAAATTGTACTTTGGATCAATTCTAGACATACTAAAAGCACCAATAAGTACCCCCAGAACAATGCAAATACCAAAATTCAAATTATTTGTTTTATAGTGAGTTATAAAGTCTAATGTTTTTGATATCGGACCAACAAAAGTTACACTTGTAAATGGAACATACCTTGTATCAAACTCCAAAGTTTCAGCAGCATACACACCAGTTAAATACCATCCAAAAGCTACTAATAGTCCAATGAGTATGCCATCTTTTAATGATGAAATTCTTTTGAAACTTTTAGTTAAATAAAACCATACAAAAAAAAGAAACAAAAGTACCATATAAATATTTGCCTGTCCATTCTCAACATATGAAGACAGGCTTAATAAAGTTTCATTTGTTGATAACGTATAAATAAGATTATTTAAAATACCTTTTGTACTAGCATATGCAAATATGGCAATAAAAATTAATGTCACGATAGAGTTTATATCACCTTGAGCAAACTTCACTAAATGACGACTACTACAACCATCTGCAATCATCATACCTATGCCAAATAAACTACCACCTATTATAATTGTAAAATAATTTATCTCTTCTCTTAACCATACAGTTTCAGTTAAATATATATCATAAGACAAAGTCAACATATTGGTTGCAATAATAGCCGTAATCATAGCAGTTATTACAGATGAACCTCTTTTAGTAGAGGATATTAATATATAATCTTTGATAGCACCATTAAAACAGAATTGCGTTTTTTGTGCAATGACACCAAAAGTAATACCCATAAATAAGGCTACTATATTGACTATCTCAAATATTTCATAATTCTCGGCATTGAACATTATAGTTTCCCTCTATTTACAGAAATAAATAATCATTTATTTCTTATGAAAAAAGTTTTCTTGTCATAAAATAACCAACCTTAACAAGTCCAACTGTATCTTCGAAAGTTTCTATATACTCATTATAGGTTACACCTCTATAATCTAAATATTCATTTAGATATTTTTGAGATGCTTCAATACCACCATTTTTTTCTTCCTCCAGTAAAGTGCTGTACAATTTACTTATATGATGTTTGGCTCTAAGTGATATTGGACCTTTATAGGAAAAATACTTACATTTACCATCTTTCTCTTTTAAGTAAAGATATGCTTTAGTACTTAACCAATAATACTCACCATTTTTTGATTTATTTTTTATAAAACCTATGAATTTTTCACCATTCTGTAATTTCTCCCACATTATTTTAAATATTATTTTTGGCATATCCGGATGCCTCATAATATTATGATTTTTTCCTATCAATTCCTCTTTTGTATAGCCTGATATTTTTTCGAAATCACTACACACATGTGTAATAATACCATCCTGGTTTGTAGTCGATGAATAGTTTGCATTATCATCGATCTTTAATTCTTTTTCTTTCATTATTTACCCTTTTTATTCTATTCTCACAAATACAATGCCCCATACACTGCATTCTCTTTTCCTATAGGAAAATTCTTATTCATAAGCGGATTGTATTGTCCAAGTGTTCTTTGTATACGTCCATAAAGTGATTGATTGGCAAAAGTCTCGCCTGTGAGTGTGATGATTTTTGCTTCAGTCTTTTCAATAAGTTGAGGAACTATTTCTCCTATATAGTCTCCAAATGACTCATAAATGCTATAACACATAAAATTATTCTCTACATCTCCGAGCTGATAACTCATAATACTCGTTAAAAAAGCATAGTTATCAAAACGATTATCTTTAATTCTAGTATCTATCTGCAGTCCCCCTTTTCCTAAAAAGCTTAATGCCTGTTCTGATATACCTTCAAGACTTTCATTTTCAAGGCCTAATGCTATAGCTGTAACTTTGAAAATATCCATATCACCTGCAAGACTATCTAAACGTTCAAACACTTCAGGATAAGCCTTTTTGTAATTTACGACTAGCCTGTCTGATCCTTCTCTAAGTGTAGAGATTTTTTCCCAAAGATTATCTGATTCAAAAGGTATTGCAGGAACAGCATTGATAACGTCTTTACCGTTATAATAGAGAAAATTTAATGTACCATCAAAATGTACACCTATGGCTTTTTGACCTACCTTACTATGTTCCGCAAGTACAGACATCATAGAAGCTTTCCACTGTAAAAAACGATGTTCATTACTGTGTCCACTCTCAAAATCTTCATCCTGAAGTACATACACCGAATCTGTTTGTACCGAATCAAATACTTCTACTGAATCTATGATACTCAGATTATCAACCTTTACACAAGCTAACCCATGTGCTACAGAAACCACATTTTTACTATTTTCTACTACCGTAGGAAATAAAATACGTTCACCAGAAACAAAAAGTTTTTTATCTTGATTTATAAATAATTTAGTGTCTTTTTGTGCATTGATAGGCATATCAAAATCTACTAAAAAATCTGATTCTTCATCTTCATTACACTCTATGTATGAAATGTACTGTAATCCAGAATTCATTATTTCACGGGCAAGTAACATAGTCATACCATCATCTGGGTACTTTACTTGTACAGATGATCCATAAAGAGCTTTAAGTTCATCACTTTTAGTTGCGATACGAAGTAGTGGCCTCTCTATACTTAAAAGTGCATTGAATTCTTGTATCACCATCATAAGATGTACATTAAAACCATTTGAATCAGCCATCAATAAAGTACTTTCTGCTGGACTATTTTCGACTGTTGGTTTAAAAAACTTTCTATAACCGTGTGCTGTTTTCATTAACACATTCTTTCCTGCGGCAATTGCTCTTCCCGAAACTTCAAAAAGCTTTCTATAGTCCCCTTTATTTAAGGCTAAATGTTCACTTTCTTTATCAAGCATGCGGATTGAAATTCCACACTCAATACATGTAATAAGAGGATAGTCTAAACGTAAAGTATTACTCTTAGCTTCTTCTTGACAGTCATTGCATGGAACAAGAAACTTCATCACTGTATGAGCACGATTATAGGGATACTTCTCCAGAAATGGATGTTGTGTACCACAATGATTACAAGAGGTAAAAGGATAATAATAACGACGGCTGCTTACGTCAAACATTTCTTTTTGACAAGTAGGACAGGGTGCTATGTTAACTGGTAAATTTATTTTAGTAACAGGTAATAATTCTGGTTTTACATCTGAGAAATAATGTTTTCCATTACCTAAAAAAAGTGATGCAGGAAGCACCTCTTCTATTCCATTTAAGAAGCTTTCAAGCTGTTCATCTTCTTTATCAAAAACCATTACTATTTTGTCATTACTTTGCATAACATCTATTTCCACCTGTTCTTGTTCAGCGTAAGCCAATATAAGATCAGAAAAATAACTTTTATTAGAAAAAAATTCAATTTCAAATATAAAATACATGTAAACTCCTAATGATTATTTACTACACAACCAGACTAAAAGGAATTAAAACATAGAATTGGAAGAAGCATGTTTTATTAAATCAATTTTAGAGTTATACTATTGAACAATTTAATTGATCGTCTGGCTGTATACTAAACAATGGTATTTGAAATTTTTATAAATAATTGATAATAATTATTTACTACACAACCAGACAAAAGGAAGTAACAAACATAGCAATCGGAGGTAGCATGTTTTCTTTTAAATCAATTTTCAGAGTTATACTATTGAACAAATGAATTGATTGTCTGGCTGTGTACTAAACAATGATATTTGAAATTTTCATAAATAATACGTAATAATTATTTACTACACAACCAGACAAAAGGAAGTAACAAACATAGCAATCGGAGGTAGCATGTTTTCTTTTAAATCAATTTTCAGAGTTATACTATTGAACAAATGAATTGATTGTCTGGCTGTGTACTAAACAATGATATTTGAAATTTTCATAAATAATACCTAATAATTATTTACTACACAACCAGACAAAAGGAAGTGACAAACATAGCAGTCGGAGGTAGCATGATTTCTTTTAAATCAATTTTCAGAGTCATACTATTGAACAAATGAATTGATTGTCTGGCTGTCTACTAAACAATGATATTTGAAATTTTCATAAATAATACGTAATAATTATTTACTACACAACCAGACAAAAGGAAGTGACAAACATAGCAGTCGGAGGTAGCATGTTTTCTTTTAAATCAATTTTCAGAGTTATACTATTGAACAAATGAATTGATTGTCTGGCTGTGTACTAAACAATGATATTTGAAATTTTCATAAATAATTCATAATAATTATTTACTACACAACCAGATAAAAAGAGAAAGAGCTATACAAATAAAAGGTTCTACAAAGCTCTACTTTTGGACAAGGTAAATAATAAAATAACTTATAATTTTTCTATCTTATCTGGCTGTGTACTAAACAATGTTACTTTAAAGAAATGTCAACTATAATATATGTATTACTCAACTGGTTCAGCATGAGCAAGATTTTAGTATAAATCAAGGTGGACTAAGTAAACATATCTATCTATGTGAAGATGGACAAACATATGTTTTTCTTACCCAGCTGAGTAATACATATTTTATATGAACTTTGACATGTCATTATAATCTTCCATTTTTGGATTAGCATAAGCATCTATTATTGTCTCAAAAGAGACTCTTTTACAAAAAGTTCTATGCAAACTAATACCGGAATCTCTCAACTCTTTTAATGTAGCATCTACGAGTTTCGGCATATGCTTTAGTACTGATGGTGTAAGTCCATTACGTACTTCTATAATATCTTTTGGTACCATCGTTATGAGTTGTACATCTCCCATATTCTCATGAAAAGAGCAGATCTCAAGCATCATAGTAATTTCTACTTCGTTCGCAGTTTGGCGTATTGTAGAACCATTATTCATCACTTCTTCACTAGACTCAGAAGATATAGTCCCCACTGGAGCATCTTTTGAGCCTGTGCCAACAACGATGATCTTGTCATACTCTTGATAGTAAGTCATAAGCGTAAAGCCTAATGTTCCTCCTTCAACGATGGTCAAACACTCTGGTATATTATAATTTTCTTCTATGTACTTCACTAAGTAGGCCCCAAGACCCTCATCATGAAACATAATATTACCAATACCGATAAGTGCTACTTTTTCATACCTCAATCTTAATCCTTTAAACAAAGAAGAAATATACTTATTTGTCATCTTCATTTATTTTTACATATTTACCGCCACCTATAACAATATTAATATCACCTTCTTTCCAGAAGATACTACGCCATACTTGATAATAAATATGAAATACTACCCAAGCAATGATCCACCACATCGTATAATGATGTGAAATACGCACATCCATAATAGAAGCTGTAGGTCCAGCACCGATTAGCCAACCACTTACCGGAATCGTCCAATCTGTGACAAGGTGTAACATCCATGGCCACCACTCACCAATTGAACTAAGGCCAGAACCTAAACCATGTACATACAACTGAAGTCCAGTCAAAAGCATCCACACTAACAACAAGTGGAAGATCGTGAAATAAACTGAATTAAAACTATCAAGATAACTTGAATCAAACTTCTTGCGTCTGTTAAGTGTCACAAGATTTAAAAATACCTCAAAAAACTGTTTTATATTACTTTGATTTGGAATATCTTTTTTATATGGTTTCACCTTTAGGAAACGCGTTGAAAATGCAAGATAAAAAATAACAATTGATGTCACATCAAAGATTATCGCAACAATAAAATGTCCCCAACGATTCCATGCCATAACATATTTATCTACAGCAGGATCAGCAATAAAGGTTTGATAATACGGATGAGCGATATAAAGCCCCGTTGCTACAGCTACAATCATCGAAAAGACATTGGTCCAGTGGATGATACGCGTGGTAGCATTCATCCGTTCAATTTTTCTATATCCAGGTTTCATCATATACTCCTTAAAAGGCACATGTAGGATCAACTTTATATACTGCTAATTCCTTACCTTTTGTGTCCACGACATGCACCGCACAAGCAATACAAGGATCAAAACTATGGACAGTTCTAATAATTTCTAACGGCTCCTCAGGATTAGCAACTTTTGTACCTATAAGACTTGCTTCATAAGCACCCAATTCACCATTTGGTCCTCTAGGTCCCGCATTCCATGTTGATGGGACAACAGCTTGATAGTTTTCAACTTTTCCGTCTTTTACTTTTACCCAGTGGCCTAGAGATCCTCTTGGTGCCTCTGCAAGTCCCACACCTTTTGTATCCGCACTTACATGATCAAAATCAAACTCTGTCCAAGTACTAAGATCACCCATAGCAACATTTTTTGCCAATTCATCAACCCATTCCATCATGACATCACACATTAACTCTGTCTCTATGGCACGTGCTGCAGTTCTACCAATAGTTGAAAAGAGAACTGTTACAGGCAAGTTTGATCTTTTTAAGAAATTACCTACATATTTTGTTACTCTTTTATCACCTTTTACATACCCAATAACCATACGTGCAAGTGGTCCAACTTCCACTTTTTTACCATCATACAGAGGAGACTTAATCCAAGAGTACTTTTCATCTGTTTTCAAGTATGAGTATCCATCTTCTTTTTTCTCAAACCCTGTAAATTTAGGGATAGTTGTACCCTCATATGGGTGTTCTGGAGCACCTGTACCCTCATACCAAGAATGTGTTACATCTTCAGTAATTTTTGCTTGATCAACTTCAAATGCTTTACTGATATCACCATCCAATACAAGTCCTGATGGGAAAAGTGTCTCTGCATTATAGAATCCTGTATCATCAAGTCTAAAGTCTCCATAAGACATATAACTTAAGATACCACCACCCGTTCCACCTACACCTTTGTAGGTAGCATCTGTATCAGTTGCCTCTTCAGCATACATAGTTCCAGCCATATATACATCTGGAAGATACGCTCTTTTAACAAATTCTGTACTGTCCTTTAATAACTGCTTAAAGAGTGCGATTCTAGCAGGGTTTTTAATATCCTGAACACAGGTCACACCACCCACGACAATAGATTGTGGATGTGGGTTTTTACCACCAAATATAGATTGCATTTTAGCTATATCTCTTTGAATATCAAGTGCTTTAAGATAGTGTGCTACACCAATAAGATTTTGTTCTGGTGTAAGTTCATAGTGGTCATTACCCCAATATCCATTTCCAAAGATACCCAATCTTCCTTCTTCGACAAACTTTATAATACGTTTTTGTATAAGCTTAAACTCTGAAGGATCAGAAGTAAATGCATCTACACCGGCCACACGTGCCCATTTAGCAGCTTCTACTGCAGTCTTATAAGGATCTGCCTTTGTTGCTGCTATAACATCGACAAAATCAAGTGCATGTAAATGATAGAAATGTACAAGATGATCATGTACATATAGTGCCCCTTGGATCAAATTTCTAACTAATCGTGCATTTTTAGGTATAGTGATGTCAAATGCATCTTCTACCGCTTCAATACTTCTCTGGTAATGTGTACCAGTACAGACACCACAAATACGCATTGCCATCAAACCACAATCTCTTGGATCTCTGCCCTTAAGGATTGTTTCTATCCCTCTAAACATTGTTGATGAACTGAATGCATCTACAATTTGATTATTCTCATCTATTACTGCTTCAATACGAAGATGTCCTTCAATTCTTGTAATAGGGTCAACAATTATATGTTTCTTAGACATTACTCTTCTCCTTTATCTACTCTTTTACCGGCAACTGCACTCGCAGCTGCATGAATACCTATACCAATACCTGCTGCAGTAAGTAACCCTAAACCAAACTCATCAACTGTTTTTTCTACACCGCCTGTAGGTGCTTTAATATTGGCATCTGACATTGGTCTTTCATACGCATACTTGTCCCAGAAATCTGGTTCAGAACAACCTATACACCCACGGCCAACACCAATAGGCCAATTTACACCTTCGTTATATCGTATAATAGAACAGTTGTTAAAAGTCATTGGACCTTTACATCCAACTTTATAGAGGCAGAAGTTATTTTTAGCCCCTTCATCACCCCACTCTTCCACGTATTCACCAGCATCAAAGTGTGCACGTCTTTCACAGTTATCATGGATACGATAACCAAAAGCAAACTTTGGTCTAAGTAAAGAATCAAGCTCCGGAATAGAACCAGTCAATACATAGTGTAAAATAACCCCTACCATATTTGAAGGGTTGGCAGGACATGCAGGTATATTTATAACTGGTTTACCTTTTACTACATCCATAACACCTACAGCGTCTGTAGGATTTGGTGCAGCTGCAGGAATTCCGCCATAGGTTGCACATGAACCTACTGCAACAACAGCAGCTGCATCAGCTGCTACACGGAGTAAATGATCATGGAATGTTTCTGCATGTGCACCAATTGTCCCATACTGACCATTCATACCCATAGGAATAGAACCTTCTACGAAAAGTAAATACTTTCCTTTAAAGTGTTCAACTGCTTCTTCCATTTGCTTTTCAGCTTGATGTCCTGATGCAGCCTGTAATGTTTCATGAAATTCTAAAGAGATGATATCAAGAATGATTTCATCAATTTGTGGCCCGTCACTTCTAAGTAATGCTTCAGAGTTACCTGCACAATCTTGTAACTCTAACCATATAACAGGTACACGATTCATCATAACAGCTGCTTCCGCAACCAATGGTGTAAATGAAGCTGGTAACATCAACATTGCAGTTGTTGCAGATGCCCATTTAAGAAAATCTCTTCTTTCAAGACCTTCATCTTCAATACTTTCTGTAAAGTCTAGTCTATTATTAAGCGGTTTTAACTTTTTTAAATCATCAAGTCTTGCTCGACATTTGATATACAACTCATCGTAATATGTATCGCCTTTATTTGTGTCCACTTTCGCACTTTGAGAGGTAAAAAGTTTTTTTACGGACTCTTGCTTATCCATACTCATCTATTCTCCTTTTTTTATTCAAAATATAATTGAATATTGATTCACCATAATAAACAAATTAAACTTAAATATAAATGAATATTCATTCATTTATATATATTTAATCACCTTTTTAAATATTTTAATATAAATATTGTATACAATTTGTTAATAAATTGTTATTATCTATTATCATTCCATTCATTTATATTATAATCTTTTCCATTGCGAGGAAGTATCCACATCTGATACATTGATGTTCCCCACATTATCACAAATGCCATCATGTAACCAAAACCACCTATAATTACAAACCATGCAAATTGTGGAAATATGGAGGTGATCCACCATGAAGAAATATCTATAATTAAAAATCCAAATGGAATCGCGATAATAAAAGCCTTAAGTTTTTCATTCAACCCTACAGCTAAAGAAAATATGAGCCCGACAAAAATGAATATGAAAGCAATACCAAAAAGATGAATATGAGAAACTCTAGTCAGAGAATCTACCGATGCACCCATATCTGTTTTTGCAACTTCAGCTGTTTCTTCATACTCATCAAACTTAGGTAATCCAGGTATTGAACTATGACACTGCACACAATTTGCTGAAAAAACTGGTTCAACTTTTTTCCAATGTTCTAGGGGTGCTCCTTCTCTTGCCCATTTGATCAATGTTGTTCTATCTTTATCACTAGCTTTATCTTTCATAGACCCATTTAACTTGACTTCTAATTTAGAAGAATTTCTATTACCATGATAACTATAAACAACGTCATCAACTGATACACCTAATTTACCATCTGCCATACCATGTGTTAAAAGTATTTGAATCCCTGACATTATAAATCCTACTGCCATCACTAGTAAATAACCTGTAAATAGTGTTCTTACGGCAATTCCTAAAGAAGGAAGATTCATTTGACCCATTACTTTATTATTCATCATAATAATCCTTTCTATACTTAATTTATTACATTTTTTCTAAAAAATGAATGAGTATTCAGTATAGTAGGTAAAAAAACTTAAAGTAAAATGAATACTTATTCACTTTATGTAAAATATTTATAAATGTTGATTTTTGAAATATCCTAAATATGTATTATATTATTGAGTGGTGCAGACAGAGCAGACATCAAATGTACGAAAAATAAACGTTGCTTCTTCTATACTTGAAGAACCAATCATCGCTTCTATTGCTATGCCCTGGTCTACTGCTTTGGAATTACCAAGATTCCACTGAGTCGGTGTAATAATGTCATAATTGGTGATGACACCATCCCGTACTGTTGTCTTATGTATTAGTGAGCCTCTAGCAGCTTCAACTGTACCTATACCATCAAAATCAGTAAGTCGTACATCCGATTTTAATACACAAGATGGCTCATCTAATTGTAATTTATTGAGTAAACTTTTAGAGTAGTCTAACAAAAGTGCTACTTCGTGTATACGTGCAAATACTCGTGATAATACAGAATCTTTAAAGCGTTTATGTAAACTTCTGACTATTGGTGTCTTAGCAACCATACCTCTAGCTAATGGGCCAACTTCATAAAACTTATCTTTATAGGTTACAGCCTTTGAAACCGTACCTTTTTGTTCATTTTCTATCACACAAGATATATCAACATTTGTAACATTTGTAATAATAGACCTACCTGGCTTAGAAAGGACACTTTCTCCAAAAACAATAAATCTGTCATGACTGTATCCTTTATTACCCATATCGTTAACTATCATAAGACGTAATAGTTTGCCAAAGTCACCTTGTATCTTATCAAACGAAGAGACTGATTCCATCGCTAGATAGTCATCTATAGAAAGTCCAATCACCACCTCTTCAAAGAATTTAATGCTTTCATCTACAAGACTTTGTGCTTGCATCACATCAAGATGTGTTGGATCACAGGTCACTCCACCTGGAATAGCATAAGAAGCATGTGGCCATTGTCCTGAAAAGACAGCTAATGCTTTAGTAATAGTAGAGGCAAGATATGTGGCCTTCATGGCATAATTTTCTTCGCTAACGGCTCCTACAAACTTTTCAAAGTGCGGGAATATAGTCATATAAAGCCATTTAATATGGTTTTGTATGAGTTCACATGACAATGTAAACTCTCGTATGGCTTTTGCTTTGGAAGTAAGATTTACTTTTAACCCTGAATTTTCATATCCATTTTCTATAGCACGTACCGCCGCTAAGAGATGTGCATGGTTACAAATACCACAAACTCGTGGTGTGATCACTAAAGCATCCCAAGCATCGTGACCTCTAAGTATTTCTTCTATACCACGGTAAAAACCAAAGTTTATCTTTACATCCTCTATTTCACCTTGGTTAAATGTGAAATCCAATTCCGCCTCACCTTCTATCTTCTCTATAAGTTTTTTAACGGTTATATTATTCATTTATCATATTCCATAAGTCGCTCTGAGAAACGTTTAATCGTAAAACTTTTCGCCACACTGGTAAGTGTCAGATATGCTCGCTTAGATACGCCGAGTGGCATCTTATCCGGTATTCCCATATTAGTTTTTGTTTCAAAGAATGATTCTTGCGGATAGTTAGGTTCCGTGCAACCAAAGCAAGGGGTTCCTGCACGTGTTTTGGAATTTATATCATTCCACAATATCTTGTTACAACTACCTCTAGTATAAGGGCCTCGGCATCCAGTCTCATAAAAAAGACAACCTTCCTTAAGTCCAAAAGTTTTTGTGTCTATCTTCCATTCAAAATACTCGTTACGCGTACATCCCATATGTACTGTGTATCCATAAAGTTCTACTGGACGGTGTAAGTTGTCAATAGGGATATCTTTCTTTCCTGATATCATCAAAAGGACATAAGAGAGCCACTTAGGATGCATTGGACAACCCGGTAGCGATATAAGTTTGGAAGCATACGCATTATAACGCTCTGTCTTCTCTTCAGCATTGAAACAAAAACCTGAAATTGCCTCAGGATTTTTTTGTTTAAATATGCCTCCAAAAGTTGCACAGGTCCCAACAGATATAATATGTTTAGCTTTATTTGCATAATGCTTTATAATTGATGACACTTCCACACCACTTTTCAAAAACCCTTCTTCTTGAAAAGAACCTTCAAGTATGAGTATATCACAAGGTACAATACCTGCTATAACATCTTCCATACTGTATGAACTATCAAGTACAGGATGATGCACAACTTCAAAATGTGAAAGTATAAAAAAGAGATCTGGATGATTTAAAAAAGAATGAGTGTTTCCATTGCAAGTGATAGACTGTAGCCAAAGCAATTTAGGTTTGTTTTGGCTTGCCATACTTTATACCTTTAATGCATTATATATGTTGTACGAAATATCATCTATATATTCTTCAATAGGCTTAGGTAATACATCCTCTCCTTTGAGAAAAACCATTCCACCCAAGTATCCCATGAACAGCCCAAAAGCAGAAAAGAAGTCCTGGTTACGTAACTCTCCAGAAGAAACAGATTCATCAAAGAAAATCATAATTTCAGTGATAAACCCAGAAACACAGACCATTCCTTCACAGCCATGATGAAATACCTCACGATTAGAAAGATATACGCGTAGAAAATACTCTATCATTTCAGGCTTATCTTTTGCCATCATAAAATAAACTTCAACAATCTTCCCAATCTTTTCTTTAGCACTCACATCCATCATATTAACTTTATGTATCTCTTTACCCAATGCTTGAGAAGTATATTTTATAATCTCCTGTGCTAAGATATCTTTGGATGAAAAATAATTATATACATTTCCTACACTCATATGAAGTTTCTTAGCTATATCAGGAATAGTTGTCCCATGAAAACCGTTTAGCGAAAAAAGTTGTAAGGCCGCTTGTATAATAGATTCACGTTTTAATGCTTTCTTATCTGTTATTTTCACGTTCAAGAATGTCCTTTTAAGATTATTGTATATTTTAACATAAATTATCATATTCTAAACAATTCACTCGTCTAAAATATTAATTTTCATCTATCTTAACCAAAAAATTACATTTGGAACCTTGTAAGTCAGCCTAATAGTTATATCAAAGCTCTTTTATAGAATACACTTTTTTTTTATTTTTTATAGTGTAAAGATATTTTTTAAATAATCTTATCATATATTATCGATATACGGATATATAAACTAGTGTACATTTTATAAATAAAATTGAATCAAATTTCAGTAGATTATAAAGAAAGCCGATGGACTGTGAACAATCCTGATGTTGTAGTCGATGCTTCGAGCTGGAAGATGTGGAAACCTTTGATTGGCAAAAGTTGCGAGTTTATATTTCATGGAGAAGAGCATCAGGTCTTAGAGCTTAAATGTAGTAATAAATCAATTTACTTCTCATCTCAAGAAGAAGGGAGCTGGTTCGCAGATGTTTTACACATTTCAGCATCAAAGCCTCTGTACAACAGCTAACAATCCAAAGGAGACCAATCAAAAAGCCGTGCGCAGGTTTTTGATTGGTCATTTCAAACGTTATGAACTTTTTATTCACTAAAAAACAAAACCTTATCATCTAACATATTTTATAACGTTTTTCGCTATAGCGGCGTTTGCGAGTCATAAAATCATACCTTTCAATAGAAAACCTTATAAAATGTTCTATATAGGAGGTTTTATAATGAAAACTATAAAAGAAAGCATAAGCTCAAAAGAGTTTAAAAAACTAATGATTTACACTAGAGGTAGAGAGGATCTAAGACGAAATACAAAAAAGAATTTGCTTAGAACATTTGTCTTTTTGTATTACACAGGTGCCAGATTAAATGAGCTTCAAACACTTAAAATTAAAGATGTAAAAAAATTACTCGAAAAAGGTGAATTGTTTCTGTTTACCCAAAAGACAAACTCCCAGAGGAAACTATATCTATCTCCTCGATTCAAACATGATCTGTTAAATCTTGAATTTGAAGACGATGGAGAATGTAATTTAATACAACGTGCGGGTCATCCAAAAAGCTCAATGCATCCTCTAAGCTATATAACCATTGTTAACAAGTTCATAAAAGACACTTTAGGGCCAAACTATACCTCTCATAGCTTTAGACAGGGATTGCTAACTGAAATGGCAGCTAAGGGTATAAATGTGCAGATCATGGCCAAGTTCGTCGGACATAGTTCTTTCAAGACCACATTAAACTATGTAACACCAACCGATGAGATGGTTATGTCATCGGTTGTTAGATAATTAGGTTTTATATTGTAAATTAGACACTAGATGATAGAGGGGGTATTGTTTTGAATTTTAATTGGCTCTACTATACAAAAATATTTAAAGCTTTTCTTTCCAAATCATCTAAATATTGTTTATATGGATCTGGAGTAAAACCTGGAAAATATTCATTTTCCTCAATACTATTTAATAGCTTAATACATTTATAGTTTGCCTGCAGGACACCATTCTGCTCATATGGACTAGAATCATTCATTATTTTTATTAACTTTTTTGCCAACAAAAGAGCATGTGGAGATTTTTGTTGAAAGAGATTCTTCATTTCATCTATATATCTTCTTGTTAAATACAATCCTTGAAAGTTAATTCTAGTAAATACTATTGCTTCATAGTGTATTCTGAATATAGGTAGACTCAATGCCTCCTCTTTATCCCTTTCGTCAAGTGTGGTTTTCATTTTATCAAGAGTTGGATTAAAAAAATTGCTTATTTTAAAACCTTCTCTCGACATTTCTGCAGTAATAGGAATATGCAATATAACACTACTTAACTCTCTTATAACCCTTTCTCTTTTATCGTTGTAATATTGTTTCTCCGGAACATAAAAACCATTTTTATGATATATTGCAGATAAAAAAGCAAAGATAAGATTTTCTATAGATAAACCAGTCTGTTTATTAATATTGACTAGTACATTTTGCTCATTAACCCCAAACGAAATATGCCTTTCATTATTACTATCGAAATGAAAGCTTAAAGGCTTTCGATAAATGCTTTGAACTTCATTCATTTTCTGTTGTAGTTTGAAGGAAGAATTTAATAGTTTTTCTAATCTTGTATGCAGCTTGTTGCAACAGTTCTTATAGAGCTTTCCACTTCCACATGCACATTTTTTTGCATGATCCTCAGTATTATTCCACACTAATTTGATTTGTTGGGTTTTTTGCTCAACTTCCGGTAAATCATAATGAAATCCTACTCCACTTATGCCTCCTTTGGATTCAATCTTTAGTGTGTCTTGATTACCACCATTTTTACTCAAACTTAATTTTATATTGTCGATTTCGCGATACCCAGGCAATGTATACTTTGTACCATTAAGTGTTTCATAATTAATGATGTTAGTACTTCCAACATAAATTTTATTTCCTTTAATCGAAAGCCAAAATGGAACTTTGTTAGAAACTGAATCACCACTAGGAAGTACTAACTCAGATTTAGAAGTTTTGACATAAAATTCTTTACCCTCTGATCCAGAAATATTTACATTGTTGTAAGATAAATCAAGTGTTTTGATTACAATATTATTTTCTGGTAAAAACTGTAATACTAAACTATATTTTCCAAGCTTTTTTCGTATGGTAATTGTATTTCCTTTTGTCTGTATATCAAATGCATTAATTGAACCAAACCATTCATTTTCGCAAATCCATGCAATTTCATTATTATTATCATCAAAAAATGAAGCCGAAATCCTAGGAATTGAAGAAGCTTTATTTTCGGGAGGATATATTGAAAGAATATTTTTGTCATCAATTTCAATAATATTTGATGTATTAATAAATTTATTACCACAGACATTAATAATAAAATCTTTACTGGGGTCAATATCCATATCAAATTTAGAATGTCCTGATTTTAGACAATATGGGTCATTTTTTGCTATTTTTATTCTTTCTTTTGACCAAAGCTTTCTAGTTACTTTAGAGTGACAATTTGGGCAGAGTAGTGCAATTCCTTCAGCAATATGTTCTCTAGCATTATAAAATTCAGGGTCTATATGCTCATAATCATAAATGGCGTTACCACAGACAACACAACCATATCCACATTTTTGTCTTACTTCTCGTTTAATTGTTTCTGGTATATGTCTTGAAAGGCCATATTTGTTTTTTATAGTAATAATACACCTCTAGTAATAAATAATGATTGTAGTGACAACTTGATATAAAGAGTATATCTAAAATGTCTTGCACTGAAAACCTTATAAAATATGTTAGATTATAAGGTTTCTATTGCTTTACTAAATAATTATGCTACAAAATTTTGTTTTTATGCATGTTTTATAAATTTAATTTGTGGCGAATATTTCTTAAAAAAAAATAAAAATATCTCTTACATTTTGCATAAGAACTAGATAATTTGTTAAAAAGATGATAGACTTTATCACATAATAATTAATTAGAGGTGGATATATGGCATATGCAAAGATAATAGAAGATGATATAGAAGAGATTAAGATTCAAAAACCTGACTACCTTGGATCATTTATAGGTGCATTAATGATGGGTGCTGTTGCTGCTTATATAGGTGAGGCATATGTCAAAGATATGTACAATATGTCTAATAGAGAAGCTGATGAAGTTTTTTTTATAGTTTATGGAATAACTATCTTGGTTTCCATGATGATAATCTATACACCAAAAAGAGCTGCAAAAGCTGAAGCTAATAAAATAAAGAAGAAAGTGGAAAAAGAAAAAGCAATAGATAAAAAAAGCATAACAGGTATTTGGAAAGATATGGAAGATAAATTTATACAAGTATTTAAGGTTAATGGAATACCTAGAGCATTTGGGAAGAAAGATACAGATCTATCAGGGGAAGTATATTTCTATACTGAAATTAATGGAAAAATACATAGAAGTAAAATTATAAGTTTTCAAGTTGGACAAGAGACTATGCAGAATATTCAAACTACCCTGATTTCTAATAAAATAGAGACTCAAAACAAGGGTGTATTTATTATTCATATAATGACAGAGGATGGAAATGGTATAGAGATTAAAAGTAATATTAAAGATGGAAGAAAAATGGAAAGTGATTATTTGTACTTTAAACATTTAGAGAAGCCTTTAGCATAACAACTTTTCAGAAAATGTTGCATGATCTAACTATTGGTGAATATAAAAGAACTATATATCTCTATCTATGGGTTCATTTTTAATACCTTATAATATATATAAATTTATTAGGTTTTATTAGCTGCTAATTGTTAAAGATAAGTATGAAGTTGAGTATGAATGTTTTCTAAGAGAAAAGAAAAAAGGCGTACCCTAGCTTTAGGATACGCCTTGCTTTTTTTATTCACAATATATTAAAATGAACCACCAAGATATGCATCCCAGTGTCCAGAATTATCTGGTATTCCTGAGCCAGCTTGATCTACTGGTGCAGGATGATGTGCCATAGCGCTTGAAGCTAAACCAATTGTTAGAAGTAAGATTGCTGTAAATTTTTTCATATTAAATCCTTTTTATTTAAATATCCATCTGATACTCAAGATCAGAACCGTGTTATTGAATTACAGAATGAAGTATAAGCAAGAAGTGTGAAACTAGTGTGAAGAGAAAACCTTATAAAATATATAACTTTATGAGGATTTCTTTCCCATTACATTCTATGTTAGATTATAAGGTTTTGATTTCACGATCTAAAAAATTGTGTTCTTTGAAGTAGTGCTAAAATAAAGAAGATATACGACATAATCTATACAAACAAAAATCTCAAGGCCGACATGGATGATAAATAAACTTTTAGAGCAATACTCTTTAGCAGAAAAAAAAAGATTAGATAATCCAAAGACTTATTTTTTATTAAAGAAGAGTAGTCTTGCCAGAAAAGCAACTTTTAAATTCACTTTTATTTTCTTTGTATTATATATCGCAACGGCTTTTTTACTTAATGGAAGAATATGCTATTTTTCTATCTATTTGGTCCCTGCATTTATAGGAGCTGTAGGTGTCTGGGCATTAATACATCAAAAGGTTTATAAATATGTGTTTAGTGATGAACTTGATGAGTGCAGATTGTATGTAAGCACAATTGAGAAGTTCATGATGAAATACATGGGAACGCTTCTTGGTCTCATAACTATCTCCATAAGTGTATTAATTTTCCTTTATTTTGTAGGAGTGGTAAAAATTTCATTTCTTCCTGAACCTTGTTCAATTAAAAAAGCCGTTCAGTTTAACAGGAACTACAGAGAAGCGTTAGAGAAATGTATTGAGGACATACCATTAGAGACACTTTTACCTAAAGAGGAAAAATAAAATAATTTATTTTAAAAACCTTATAAAATATATAACTTTATGAGGTTTTCATCGATATATGATGTCAAAAAGTATCATAAAAAAATACTTTTTAGTATCATATCAGTTGAATATAAAAATGATACTATTTGGTATCATTTTTAAATACTAATAGTTTTCACAAAAAATTATCACTAACAGACACCTTCTAAAATATATAACTTTATAGGGTTTTCATTGCGTTTAAATTATTTTACTCTAAGAAAAATCAAAGTCAAACTACTGTATTATATCGCTTCAAAATTCTTGCTCATTTAGACGAGTTAAAAAACTCACATTTATATGGGCTATTAAACCAAAAGGACCAACATGGCAGAAAGAAGAAAATTTAAAAAAAGATTTTGTAAATATTGTGAATCAAAAGTAGACTTTATAGACTACAAAGACTTGGGATTACTTAAATTCTCACTAAGTGAGAGATTTAAAATCATGCCAAGAAGACTCACTGGTAACTGTAAAAGACATCAAGAGCTTGTAACAGGCGCGATCAAAAGAGCTAGACAAACAGCACTTATTCCGTATATCGTAGATAGAAAGAATGTTGTTGAAAATCCATTTGAAAACCTTAAATAGTTTTTTAACTATTTTAGATTTCAAATTACTTCCCATTATCTTAATGGGAATATATCCTTTTAATATCACAAATATCTCATTAATTTCAAAATAAATTAACATTGTCAATTTTTAGAATGTATCTACTTAAACTTTACCTCAAAAGAAAGTCTTGCATAAACATAAGCAACATCATGGTTTCAATAAGTGTAAATTCATAGAAATTAATATAGCATAGTATATTAATTTTACCAATACATATTTTTGGTTTTTGTGTTTATACACAACCAAGTGTCTACTGTGCCTCTATAATTTATTATCTAGGAAATCTTGAAAAACACAGTCTCTACCTAAAGAGTATTTTTTTAATCTACTCCTGCATGGAGAGGTTTATAAAAAATATTCTATGATCACTTATAGTGTAAATATAATTAGTTATTTTTTCCAAAATAATTGAATTTATTTACATTTAATATAATAATCTTATCTTAAAACCGTGTAAATAAGGTTTATATACAGTTATTTACACTATATTTGTTATACATACCCTTTTTAGGAGAACACCATGGCAGAAAGAAGAAAATTTAAAAAAAGATTTTGTAAATATTGTGAATCAAAAGTAGACTATATAGACTACAAAGACTTGGGATTACTTAAATTCTCACT